>NZ_CAUVXI010000051.1:7134-30002 GCF_963555845.1 Protofrankia sp. Cas8
GGGACAGCCGCCCGGTGCGCCGGGCGAACCAGCCGGCGCTGACGCGCCACACCAGCAGCGCCAGCCCGGGCCACGCCATCGCCGGGCCCAGGAGAGCCGCGTAGTTCACCGCGGTCGTCGCCACGCCCTCGGGGGCGAGGACGACGTGATACCCGCCGCGGGAGGTGCGCCAGAACGTCACCGCGGCTCCGGCGAGGAGGATCCAGTCGAGACCGAGCTGCAGCGGCCAGGGCGCACGGTCGGGCGGGGCGAGCGACGTGTCGGCCCGGACCGTGCCGGCCCGCCGGTCCGCCATCACCCGGATCGCCGGCCCCAGTTGGGTACCCGCAGCCACCGCGACGCCGACGCCGAGCGCCGTCCACGTCGAGACAGGCACCAGGTGGCTACCCGCAGGCAACGCGAGGCGGATCGCGAGCCACGCCATCGGCAGGCCCAGCGCCGCTCCGAGCAACGCCGTCAGAGCGGTCTCGCCGGCGACCAAACGCAGGACAGTCCCCGGCCCCGCCCCGCGTAGCCGCAGCAGCGCGACCTCACGGCGGCGGCGCTCGCCGCGCAGCGCGACGACAAGAACGGCGACCGTGGCGGCGAGCACCACACCGGGCACCCCGAGCAACAGCACCAGCAGGAAGGCGTAAAGGGCGTCCTCCCGGGCCCCGGACAATGCGGATTGCAGGTTGTCACCGACGAGGGCACCACCGGCCACCTCGATCTGAAGGTGGTTGTCCCGCTGTTGGATGAGTGTCCCGGCGGCGGCGGGATCGTGCGGCAGGACGGTGTGATCGAAGCCGACATGGATCTGGTGCACCACCGTGGCGCCGCGCGCCAGCGCCGGGAGACGGTCCGGCGGAACCAGAACGACGTTGTCCGGTGGTGCCGTCGCACCGGCGTTCGCCGGCGCTCCCACGACCTGGAACAGCGAGTCGGCGGCGGGAAGGTCGACGACCCCGTCGACGGTGAGCGCGGAGGTCGCGCCGTCCGCCGTTCGGACGGTGATTGTTCCGCCGGGAACGACCGCCAGGTTCGCGGCGGTCTGCTGGGCAAGCAGCACACCGCGTGCGCTACCCACCAGCGGCCTGATCTCACCGGGAAACACCGCGGCGTAGTTCGGGGGCATGGCCAGGATCTGGGCCTGCCCGGTCTGGCGGCTGCCATCGGGTCCCGTCGCCGACAGCGCGGGGACCGCGACCCGGTCGACGGCGACCTGCGCTCGCAGGTCAGGCAACCGCCCGACCGCGGCCGCGACGCGGTCGGGATCACCCTGCGGTGTCACCTGGACCTGCCAGTCGACGGGCACGCGGGCGGATGCCCGGACCGTCAGCTCGGCGGAGCTGACGGTGATGAAACTACCCAGCGAGGCGACGAAGGCCACAGTTACCGCAACGCTCACGGCTCCGCCCAGCACCGCGGCCGGGGAATGGATCACCAATCCCCGGATCCATGATAGTGCCCTCACCGGTCGCCCTCCGTTCCACATCGCGACACGGGGGAGGGGATCGTCGCCGGTGGCGGCCCGTCGGTCGGGCGCAGGGTGCCGTCACGCAGCTCGACGCGGATGGGCAGCAGCCCCACCACGTCCTCGTCGTGCGTCGCGATCACGAGCGCCCCACCGACGCGGCGCATCCAGGAACGCATCACCACCACCATCTCCGCACCGGTGCCGCGATCCAACGACCCCGTCGGTTCATCGGCCAACAGCAGCAGCGGATCCCCGGCCAGAGCACGCGCCAACGCCACCCGTTGCTGCTGACCGCCGGACAGTTCCGCCGGCAGCGCCTGGCCGACCTCGCCGAGGCCGACGTCGGCCAGCGCGGTACGCGCGGCGGTGGTGGCCGATTGCCGCGTTCCGCCGTGTAGCCGTAGCGGCAACATCACATTCTCGGCCGCGGTCAGCTCGGGCACCAACGAGGGCGCCTGGAACACCAGTCCGATCTGGCGGCGTCGGACCAGCGGATCGGGCGAGAGATCTGGCCAGGAGACGGCCCCGCACGCGGGCAGCAAACCGGCCAGCGCGAGCAGCAAGGTCGTCTTGCCGCTACCGGAACGTCCGCTGAGCCCCACCTCATCGCCTGCCGAGACGGTGAGATCCACCGAAGCCAGCACCGGGGTGCGCTTATACGAGATCTCCAGCTCGACGGCCTCCACCAGCACACTCATGTGATCCGCCCGGCCGTGATGGTGATCGTCCGGTCCGCCACCCGCGCGACCGCCGCCGAATGGGTGACCACCACGACGGCGCTCGCGCGAGAGCGTTGCGCACGCAGCAGCCGCAGCACGTCCGCCTCCTCAGCCCGGTTCACCTCCGCCGTCGGTTCGTCCGCGAGCAGCACCGCGGGATCACCGATCATCGCGACCGCGAGATTGGCGCGTGCGGCCTCCCCACCAGACAGTGTCGAGGGACGGGAATGCCGCCGCGTCTCCAGACCAAGCCGCTCCAGCAGCTGATCCGCCTGCACCCTGCCCGGTCGCGGGTGTGGGCGCAACGACGCGGCCAGCAGCACGTTCTCCCGCACCGACAGGTGATTGATCAGGCCGCTTCCCTGCGTGAGGACGCCCAGGTGACGGCCCCGCAGCCGCGCCTGGTCCGCGGGCGACCGGTGCGACATCCGCTCTCCGGTCAGCCACACGCCGCCGCCGTCAGGATCATCGATGCCGGCCAACAGCGCCAGCAGCGTGGATTTTCCCGAACCCGAGGGACCAACGACCGCGACCATCTCGCCGGCTCGCACGGCCAGGTCGACATCCCGCAACGCCGCGACCTCGCTGTCGACCCGGCCACCACGGCGATAGAACCGGTGCAGGCCACGAGCCTCCAGCACGATCACGACAGCCTCAAGCTCTGCGTGATCGTGTGGTAGGCGTCAACATTGTCGGCGCCCACCGGCCCGTAGAGGTCGAGACGGACGGTCTTCCCGCCCCTGGCGATCAGGTATTCCTCCACCTCGTCGCGGTACTGCCTGCCGGTCACCGGATCGGGAGCGGAGTTCCGCCGGTACACGATCTTCACGCCGGACCCTGCCGGCAGGCTCACCGGATCGACCGACCGCGCTTCGAACGCCGGCTGCGTCGAGCGCAGCCGCGGTATCTCGTGAGCGGCAGCGTCGGCCACGCTCGGCGTCTGGCTCCCCTCCACCGGCTCGGCGGCGATACCGTTCAGCTTGTCGATGAACAAGACCCGCGCACCAGCCGTCGTCTCTGCCCAGCCCTCGGGACGAACAAGGGAATAGCCACCCGGAGCATTCATATAATTAATGAAGCCGATGTTGTCCGGAATATCTCCCGGTGGGTTCCGCTCCGCCGGGACCGGTTCCTGGGATCCGTCAGCCGAGGCGCCCCCGCCGGCCGCCGTGGGCGGAGCCGGGGTCTGCGACGATCCGGAGCTTCCAGCGCCTCCCGAGGACGACGGCGTACTGGAGGATGAACCGCAGGAAGCAAGGACACCCACGGAGAAGAGCCCCACCAGCGCCAGCCCCCAGACCGCCAACAACTTTCGTGTCCACATAGGCCGACCATGCCGCGACGCCGCTTAACAGAAGCTGAACCCTCAGCCGACGGCACGGTCTTCGTGCTCGGCGAGGAGAAGCGGTCGGTCAGCGCAGGATGCCGTACATCGCGGTCGCATCCCGGGTCGGGTACAGCCCATGCGTCCCCTTGCCGGTGGGCAGGAACCCGATCGCGACAAACCGGACCGGGTCGACGAGGTGCAGGCCGTTGGCCATCATGTCGGCGACGTAGCGCACCTCACCCCGCGGGTCGATCTTGATGTCCTGTGGCATGCCCCCGAACGACAGCATGACCGCGAGGATCCACCAGAACAGGCAGACCACGACGCATCGGCCGGCTACTCCTCGGAACGGCGACGCCGGCCTACCAGAACCATCGTGGTCCCACGCGTGTCCCGCGGCTGCGCGGGGCTCTGTTCCTCGTCGTCCCCCTCGTCGTCCCAGTCCAGATCCTCGGAGTCGGCGTCCTCGCTGTCGTCTTCCGCCTGATCCGCGATGCCGTCTGCCCTGGCCGACATCGCGGACCTACGGGAATCGCCCGGTGATCGGGTAGCGCCCTTTGAACCCGCCCGACCCCGTGAGCCGGTGGCGCGGCGGCCACGGACCGCAGCGGCCAGGGCTGCACCCCTGCCGGTAAAGGCCCCCTCGGCCGCGAAGCACACCGTGACCGAAAGGATGAGACCGAGCACGACTACACCGAGTAGCGCCTGAATCTGACTCCCGTGGAGTACATCGGGCTCGGTCGGGGAAATAAGCTGGCTGGCCCGGATCATCGCGTTCTTCGGCACGTTCTGCATGACCTGCAGCTTTTCAAGCTCGGTCCCGGCCACCTTCACCAGCACGGAGGCCGTGTTGGTCGCGGCGGCCGGTGAACTGTCCGTGGCGGCAATCTCCAGCACCGGAGAACCGTCGGCGACCAGCACGATGGTGAAGGGCGACGTGGCGTGTGCGGCCTTGAGCTCCTGCCGAACACCGTCGGTCGCCATGATCCGAGCAAGAACATCCGCGGTGTTACCCAGCGGAATGGACAGATACGGGTTTCGGCTCGCCGCCGTGCTGGTGGTCCCGGAGTCCGACGTCGGCGGCAGTATCACCACCGCCGCATGGGCTTGGAATGTCGGACCGATGGCGGCGTGCACGCCCACCCCGGCCAGGCCGGTCAGAATAATCCCGATGATCAGGATATACCAGCGACGGACAAGAACCGCGACGAAATCCAAAAAGTACACTCGTGTCCCTTGCTCTTTGCCCCCCAGCGCGGGTCAGCATTGCGCCGACACCGGATCAGGTCCAAGATACACGGCCGACATCAGAGCGAGAAGGGCGCTGGAGCTTGTCGTGCCGATGCACGACAAGCGACAACAAGCCAACAAGATAGCAAGCTGTTCCCGTCGACGCCACTATTTGATCTCATACAGATGAACGCCATGTGACGAGAACGGGTCTCACCTGACCTGTCGGGTGGGTGGGCCACGCCTGTCGATCCCGGTAACCGCCGGCCGTCAACCCCGCGCCTGCCGACACACACCAGACAGGCCCCCACCCACCGATCAATTCAGGCAACACTCTGTTAGGCGAACTCGGTTGGGTCGAGGCCGAGCACGTCGATCGCCTCCCGGACCACTGCTTGTTCACTGGGCGCGAACGCGCCGTCGACACGGCCGATGACCTCGCCGATGCGCACCACGGCACGGGCCTCGACGGCCCGTCCCCGTACCTTGGCGATCTCGGCAAGGGCTGCCCGTTTTCCCGCGGCGAAGTCGGTCTGCAGCCGCGCCAGATGCATGTCGAACAACTGCTCTAATTCGGCTGCCGGGAAGCTCGCCATCACCGGGTCGGTGGCGACAAAACCGCGCATTCCCTCCCGTTCGGCCGGGTCGATGCGGCCATCGGCGGCGGTCACCAGGGCGCAGATGGCGACCGAGGCATCGCGGAATGCGCTACCGCGTAGGTCGTCGCGTCTCGCGGTCAGCTGCGCGCGCAGCGACGCGACCGAGGGACGCAGCCGGCCCCAGCCCATCTCGGTGGCCGCTGGCGGTATGCCCTGCCACAGCGGCCATCCCTCGGCCAGCCACCGCCGCACCGCCCAGGCGACCGGCAGCGGACGCAGCCGTGTCGCCAGCAGTACATCGATGCCGACAGCTACCAGCGGGCAGTGCTGCCACGCGGCGGGCACCGCCGTGTCCGCCGGCCAGACGGTGGCGAACAGGATCGTCAGGTCGTGCCCGGCTGCCAGGGCCGTGGCCGGACCGGGCATATCGCTCGACTGTCGGTGGCTGTGCTCCACGGCGCCGACGAACTCCCGAACCATGGTGGTCATGTCGCCAACACCGTCGAGATGGCCACCAAGCGTGTCCTCGATGTCCTCACCCGGTTGGACCGGGCCACCCGGCAGGACATACCAGAGGTCCCCGGGTGGCCGAGCAAGGAGCACCCGGTCATCCACCCGTAGCACCAGTCGAACGTCGAGCTGGATCGCGGCAAGGCCGAGCATCCGAAACCCTCTCCGTGATGGCCGTGATGGCCAGACGAGAATACGGCCGAGAGCGTCATCCCCCAGGCCGATGGGCGCCATCGGCACAGCCGCCAGGACCGTTCCCGAACAGGTCGTGGGCTGCGGATGAAAATACTGGGGTTATCCCATGACCAGGCTCCGCACCTGTCCGTACGGCGGCAATCCCAACAGTCATGTTTAACAGTGCCGGGCGGGGTGAACTCGCCGTCCTGCTGGTGATCGGCCTGTTCGTGTTCGACCCGAAACGATTACCGAAGGTGGTCGGTGGCGCTTGCCGGGTGCGGCACCACCGTCGGACTGCGTCGGATTCGCCGACGCAGTCCGACCGGTGTGTGGGTGGGCGGTCAGCCGGCCTGGGTGGGAACGTCGGCGGGTTGACTGTCGCTGCCGGCCGGGGCGGCCTGCGGGGCAGAGCCTGTGACCGCCGGCGGGTGTGCGGGCATGGCGGGTGCGTCGTCGCGCAGCCCACGAGTCTCCGCTTTGAGGATCCTCAGTGACTGGCCCACGGAACGGGCCGCGTCGGGAAGTTTCCGGGAACCGAACAGGACCACGAAGACCACCGCAACGATCAGCAGATGCCATGGTCCGAACTCGCCCAAACCCATGAAAATCCCTCACTTTGTCGCTGGTGCGATCCGGTCGTGCTTGAATCCTAATCGCCGGGACCGCGGGATGGATTCCCATTGGCTGTGAACCACCACCGACGCCTGCCGGTCCACCAGCCGTCGGACACCATTCTCCGAACCGTTACCGCCCCTGGTCGGATCCGGCCGTCGGACGGCCGTGGCCCTGTCCGGGCGGACGGCTAACCGGCCGGCAATGCGCGCTTCGTTGGTGTCAGGCGAACGGCAGGCGTACCAATGGAGGCGGACAGCAATGATACGGCGGTGACGGCCCGGCCCCGCCGGGGGCTACCGGCCGGCGCGGGTCCCGCGCCAGAGCGGGCGATGCGTGGCCCGCCACTCGATGATCGCGCCGGTGAGGGAGACGGGGCGCAGGTCGATCCCGTCAAGACTGCCGATCGCGATCGAGGTGATGTGGACGTCGTCCTCGCGGCTGCCGATCTCGGCCCCCCAGGGCAGCTCCGCGACGAACAGAACGTTGAGTTCGTGGACCCGGATTCCCTTTTCCTGGTAGCTGTGTTCCGCACAGCCGAGGAACTGCAGGTCACCGACGTGCAGGCCGGTCGCTTCGGTGGTCTCGCGGCGCAGAGCCACCTCCACGGTCTCACCGGCTGCGACATGCCCGCCGGGCAGGAAGTACCAGGACTCGCCCCGCCGGTTGGCCAGGAGCACCCGGTCACGAGTGAGGAACACAATCCTGGCACTGACCTTGTTCGGTGCGGCAGGCATCAGCAAGCACTCCCGGGCAGAGATTCCAAGGGACGGAGATCGCAGGACTGATTCTGCCGACATGCCGCGCCAGAAGTGTCAGCCCTCCCCCGCCACAGGGCCATCCCCTCCCCCAGACGCCCGGCACCAGCACGGCCTACCGGGTCGCACGATGCGAGGTGCGATGAGCGTCCTCGGAAGCCCGTGGCCCTGCTGCTTGCCTCACCCGTGACCGGTGCCGGTCTGGCCGGTCTGCATCGGAACGGGAGCGCCATACCGGGACTGGCGTGCGACGTTGAGCAGGAGACCGACACCGATGAGATCGACGAACGCCGCCGTCCCGCCGTAGGAGACGAATGGCAGCGGGAGGCCGGTCACGGGCATGATTCCCATGGTCATCCCGACGTTGACGAATGTCTGGACGGCGAACCACACCGCGACCCCGCCGGCGACCAGTTTGCCGAACATGTCCGGTGCCTTTTCGGCGATGCGCAGGCCCCGGAGGCAGATAGCGGTGAGGGCGAGCAGCAGGGCGCCGGCGCCCACGAAACCACCTTCCTCCGCAGCGACCGTGAAGACGAAGTCGGTCTGCTGTTCCGGGACGAAGTAGCCGTTGGTCTGGCTGCCCTGGAGGAAACCCTGGCCGAACAGACCACCGTCGCCGATCGCGGTCAGCGACTGCACCGTGTGGTAGCCCGAGCCGCTGGTGTCCTGGTCCGGGTGCGCCAGTGCGGTGAACCGCTGCTCCTGGTAGGGCTTGAGGAGGTGGAGTTGCACGATGACGCCGCTGCCGAGCGCGACCGCGACCAGGAGAACAAACAGGAAGCGCGTGCCGGCGCCCGCAAGACCGAGCAGGACGAACGCCAGGACCGCAACGATGATGGCGACACCGAGTGCCGGCTCGGCAAGGATGAGCAGCAACGGGAGCATCACCAGGGCCAGGCACAGGACAAGGTCACGGGTACGCGGTCTGACCTCGCCGTCGGGCGGTTGACACAACAACCCCGCCACCATCAAGATCACAACAATCTTGGTGAGTTCCGACGGCTCGAACTGTTGCGAGCCGAGGCTGAACCAGGCGTGGGCGCCGTTGACCCGGGACCCCAGCGGGGTGAGGACGGCGAGCAGCAGCACGCAGGTACCGGCATACAGGACGGGGGCAAGCGCCGCGAGCAGCCGGTAGTTGCACACCGTCGCACCCGCGCACAGCAGCGACCCGATCGCCAGATTCACCAGGTCCCGTTCCAGATAGCGGTACGGACTCGCCCCGCCGGCTGTCAGACCGGCCGCGGTCGCCGCATATATACACAAGGCGCCCGCGCCGCACAGCGCCGCGGTCAACCCGACCAGGATCCAGTCGATTCCCGGCAGGACGTGTGTACGTATCCGGCGTATCGGCATGCGCAGTTTTCCACGCCGCAGCATGCGCAGTTCACCGAACGTCATCGGGCCCCGCCGGCTGCCGCGACATCAACACACCCCATATACCGCTGGGACACCGCCAGCCGTATATCGCGGTATTCTACCGCCAGATATCGGTGATCGGTGCCGCGGACGCGCTGTTGCCCGCGTAGGGCAGATGGTACATGTCCTCGAGGGTCCGCAGGACGCTGTAGTGGTTGATGTGTTCGGCAACGGTGCCGGTCTTCACGCCGGCCCCGACGACCACGGTCGGAATGTTGTTGTTGTGGCCGCTGTCGTCCTCATCCCAGGTGAGGACGAGGATGCTGTTATGTGTCTTCGCCCATTGCACATACATA
Source organism: Protofrankia sp. Cas8 (assembly GCF_963555845.1). Lineage (NCBI taxonomy): Bacteria > Bacillati > Actinomycetota > Actinomycetes > Frankiales > Frankiaceae > Protofrankia > Protofrankia sp. Cas8. Next base: position 16,241 of record NZ_CAUVXI010000051.1, read on the forward strand.
TCGATGTGGTTATGCAGCCAGGTGTCGCCGGTGGCAGCCGGGCAGTCATGCATGTCGTTGCACAGATTCGGCACGACGAACGACACGGTGGGTAGCATCGCATAGTTTGTCGGGAACCGGTCGAAACCGAGGTTGGCCGAAGCCCCCACCGTCGGAAAATTCACCCATGGATTGTGCTTACGGGCATAATTGCCGCTGCTGCAGCCGGTGTACCCGTCCGACGGCATGCTTTCCGAGTACCCGACAAAAGTGTCGCCGGCCACGATCAGCTCCGCGCCGAGACTGGCCGCGGAAAAGGTGTGCGGACAGGAGTCGTCGGTGACTCCCTGCGGGGAGCCGGAGAACAAGGCCAGATAGTTCGGCTCGCTCGGATGCGCGACCCCGGACGCATGGCTGAACGACACACCCTGGGCTGCGAGTCCGTTGATGTAGGGAGCGGACGCTCGGCCGATGACGTCGGAATACGAATGGTTCTCCATCACGACAACCACCACATGATCCCGTCGCGGCACCACCCCCACGGCACCGTCCCGTCCCGCGCCGGTCGAGCTCGATACCGCCGATGTCCCTGCCGGCGCAGCCCCGCCGGCCGAACACGCCGCGAGAGTCAGCACAACCGCGATGACGGCGAGGCGGATACGTGACACGATCGCTCCTTCCCCGGGGGTAACCTCACCGTAACGGTAGTCGGCGCCGGGACGAACACCGTCGGCCGGCGCAGCCCCGGCGGGTCAAGCCCGACCACCCAGAATGCTGTTACAGCCAGTCGCGTCGCTTGAACCCGAAGTAAAGTCCGCCGGCGATGGCGAGCATCACGCTGGTACTCACCGCGAATCCCCAGTGCTGGCCGACGCCGGGGTAGGGAACATTCTGCCCGTAGAAACCCGTCACCGCGGTCGGCACGGCGATGATCGCCGCCCAGGAGGTGAGCTTCTTCATGATTTCGTTGAGACGGTTGCCCTGAATGGTCAGGTTCGTCTCCAGGATCGTGGTCACGAGATCACGCAGGCTTTCGGTCCATTCACTGGCCCGCAGGACATGATCGTAGACGTCCTGAAAGTAGGGCTGCATCGGATCGACGACGATGTGCAGATCGCGACGCATCAACGCGTTGACGACCTCGCGCATCGGCAGGACGACCCGGCGGGTGAGCACCAGGCTCTTGCGTAGCTCGAAGCTCCGCCGCTGGACGAGGACTCCCTGGGGAACATCGGCGAACAAGGTGTCCTCCAGGTCCTCGATCGCGGCATCGAGAGCCTGTACCGCTTCGAAATGGCCGTCAACAACAACATCAAGCAGGCCGTAGAGAAGGTAGCCCACACCATGACCGACGAGGTCGGGGTTGGCGTCCCACCGTTCCACGACCGCCTCAATATCGAACCCGTCATCCTTGCGGACGGTGATGAGAGCCCGTTCGGTGACGAAGACCGCCATCTCGCTGGTGACGACCGTACCGGTCACCGGATCCAACCGCACACCATAGGCGCTCACAAACAAATGATCCGCATACCGGTCGAGTTTCGCCCGCTGATGCACGTTCACGGCATCCTCGACCGCCAGCGGGTGTAGACCGAACTCCTCGCTCAGGACAGCCAGATCCGCCCGGTCAGGGCTGTGCAGATCCAACCAGACCGTCACGTTATCCCCGTCGATGTAGTCACTGATGTCCGCGACGGGGAAACCCTCCAGCTCCAGTTTTCCCTCCCGGTACAGCCGGGTCCGCGCCGCGCACCGGGTCACACCGCCAACTGCGACGCAGCGCTGAAACGCCTCGTCCGCGTCCGGGTCCGCGTCCCGGCCAGGCAACCCCCGGGCAGGTTGGACCGGCAACACCCCACCCGAGACCCCCATGATCGGCACGGCCACGGCCGTGGCGGACAGCCGCACCTCGCCCTCCCCATCCTGGCAAACGCCCGGCGATGTTGGGTCAGGGTGCTGTCCGGTCACGGTCGCCTTCTCCTCAACGTCGACTCTGCCCGATGGGCCCGTGGACACGACAGCGCTGTCGGGGTCCACCACCATGCTGCCTGACCACCGCCCGTCACCTACCGCCACGGGATTTGTCAGGCCTGCCGGGAGCGATGATCGAAGCCTGTGAATGAGCCCGGAGAGGACCGCTTGATGGGGGTACGGATCGCACGGGAAAGGCGCACGTCATGCCGCTGGTGGTGACGGTCTCGGTGCTGAAGGTCACGGTAAGACCGACCTTCAGCACCGAATCGGATGCCGCAGCCCCGATATCTACCAGTCGTTACGACCGCCGCCGTGGCTGTCGCCACCGGAACGGTCGAACCAGCCACGCCCACGATTATGAGTGAGCGTGACGGTCAGGATGGTGCGGTAGTCGTCGGCCTGGGTAACAACCGGCGCGTAGTTCGGGGTCGGCAGCCCAAAAATCTTGCTGGTCGACGGCAGCGGCTGCGGGGTGTTGTACCCGGAGAACACCAACGTCGCACTGTCATGATCCGGGTCGAACGTCACCGACGGGGAATAAACCCGGCCGGTGTAGTGGTGACGCACCGGGTCGGCCGTACCGAGATTGGCGTAATCGGTGCCGACCAGCGGGTTGGTGATCCCGTTGTCGACCGTCCAGTGCACCGCGTCGCTGGAATGGGCGTAGCCGATGTAATGGTAGGCGTCTGAATCACCGTCGTCACAGTTACCACCCGAGAAGAACAGCCCCCACGTCCCGTTGTCGTTCCGGACCACGGTGCCGTGCGGTCCGACGAAACGGGTATTGGTGTAGTCGGGACGGGAAGCGCCGGGCACCGCCGCCGGGTCAATCTTGTCGAACGAGACGGGACCGTCGTCGGTGAACGCAAGCCCGTCCGCGGTATGCGCCAAGTGCAGGATCGGGCGATCCTGGTTCGGGCTCTTGCCGAGGCTGGCCAGCAACGCCGTGCTGGCCGCATCGGTCGGGCACGCTCCCGCGGAACCCGGGGTGTAATAGCCCTTCTCCTTGGACAGGTACAACACCTCTACCTCGCCGCGCGGCGCGCCCGGCCGGTGGTACCCGGGAACGACACCGAGGATGCCGTCGGGAACGGCCAGCCCGGTCACCTGCCGGGCGGTCGCCGGCACGACAGTGCCGCTGACCGGCTCCTGCGCGGGCTGGCCGGCCAACGGATTACCGGCCGCGGGCGACAACGTGTGCTCGAGCAGGAACGACGGTGAGGCCGCACGATCAAGGGTGTACACGTGCTGAACACCGTTCACCCTGAGCACCGCTGCATGGCCTTCACCGTTGTCGGTGATGCCGCTGGTGCCACACCGGCCGTCGTTGAGCTGGTAGGCGGTACCGTTGATGGTCCAGTTCTTCCCACCATCGGTGGACGTGCCGGTGGCCAGGAGCTCTTCCTTGTCCTTGACCCGGTAGTCGAAGTACCCGGTCATCACCTGATCGTTGCCCACCGTGAACGGGAAGTAGTACGGCTGCATGAGATCGGTCCCGACGTGGGCCGACAGACCGGTGCCACTGCACATCCCGGCAGTCGGGCTACCGAGGGTGGCCGTGTGAGCCGGGCTGGCGGCCTGGCTCAGCGTCCACGGACCCCCGGTCACGTTGGCGGGCGTAATCGCGCTGCTCACCGTCCACGGATCCATGCTGATACTGCTCGCGTTCGCGGTCGGCGCGACCGCGGTGGACACGGCCACCAGCGCTACTGACAGCGCGCCGAACGTGGCCGCAGCTCCCATCCCCATTTTTCGTGCCATGTGCTCTCCTTCGCCCCCTGAGCCGCGTCGCGGTGCCGAAACCTGGTCGACACCGGTAGCGCGGCACCTTGCGGAATGCCAAAGAGCACGGTGAACCCACGGAAAGACGCACAGACCAACGGCACGCGACGCCACGGTGACCACTGACACCGTCCTGGACGACGTGTGGCTGCCGAGCTCAGACAGCACCGTGCTGCGCCATCTGCATCGGGGCGGGGCCGGGGCGGGGCGGGGCGCGCAGCGGAGCCGGTATCGCACCCGGCGCCGCTCCCCCGCTTCGGCCGTCACCAGGCCGGCTAGGCCGTTCGGCGGCGGTGCTCGGGGCGCAAGGACGGATTGCCCGTCAGATGGACGATGCCGGCGATGTCGGTGCCGGGCCGCACCACCGCGTCGATCGCGTCGAGCGTCCCGCTCTCGAGCCGAACGTCGGCCGCACCCAGTGCGTCGTCGAGTTGCTCCATCGTCTTCGGTCCGATGATGGTCGAGGTCACCGCGGGATGGCTGCCGACAAACGCGAGCGAGAGGTGCGTCAGCGACAGCCCGGCCGCAGCGGCGATACCGCTGAGTTGGTCAACCGCGTCGAACCGGACGGGTGAGTTCCGGTCGTCCGCCACGCTGCGCCCACCCCGTGCGGCGAAGGCTCCCCCAGGGGCGTACCTCGACCCGGCCGGCGACTCCTCGCCGCGCCGGTATTTCCCCGTCAGCCAGCCACCCGCGAGCGGACTCCACGGGATCACGCCCATCGCGTGACGCTGACAGGCCGGCAGCACCGCGTCCTCCGCCGAGCGAGCAAAGATCGAGTACTGCGGCTGCTCGCACACGAACCGCTCGCTGTTGCGGCGCCGGGCGGCCCATTGCGCCTCGACGATCCAGTCCGCCGGGAACGAGGACGAGCCCAGATACCGGACCTTCCCGTCCCGGACGAGGTCGGTCAGCGCCGCGAAGGTCTCCTCCAGGTCGGTGTTCCAGTCATGGCGGTGCACCTGGAAGAGGTCGATGTGGTCCGTGTCGAGCCGCCGCAGGCTGTCCTCGACGGCCTGGATGATCCACCGCCGCGAGCCACCCCGCTGGTTGCGGTCGGTGCCCATGGAGTTGAAGCACTTGGTGGCGAGGACCACCTCGTCCCGCCGGCCCTTGATGGCCCGGCCGACGATCTGCTCGCTTTCGCCCTGCGAGTACACGTCCGCCGTGTCGATGAAGTTGATACCGGACTCCAGCGCCCGGTCGATGATCCGTACGCAGTCGTCGTGGTCGGTGTTCCCGAGCGCGCCGAACATCATGGCCCCGAGACACTGACTGCTGACCTCGACGCCGGTGCGTCCGAGCTTTCGATATTCCACCGGTGGCTCATCCTCCGTACTCACTGTGGCGTCACTGTGGCGTCACTGACCGGCGCGCAGCAGCGCGCCGGGTCGCGCTCCGGTCAGCGTGCCATGCTCCTGGACGACGGTGCCGGCCACCACGGTCGCCCGGTAGCCTCCGGCGGGCCGGCGCAGCCGCGCCCGGTCCCGTCCACGAGCGTGCCGCCCCGTACCAGGATGTCGCTCATGTGCATCCTCCGACAGGTGCCGTGAGCCTGACGCCGACATCCCACGGTGGAGGCACCGGAACGAAGATTACTGTACCGTCACGGTACAGTAATTAACGCAGGTTGCCTCGGTATCGCGGAGCGTTACAGCACGGGTTGCGATGAGCACCGCGAGTTCGTCGTGCGCAGGGAGGGGCGCGGATGGATATTGGAAAGGTGCAGCACAGATCACCTCTCACGCGCTGCTATGGCTGCATTTTTTGAGCGCCGGACCCCAACATTCAACAATCGGTGATTCGGTGCGCCCGATGCTGTCTCTCCCGCAGTATCAGTGTGTCTTCACCGCAAGCACCATAACAGTGTCGATGATCGCCATTGGCGAAGTCGGCAATTCGTGCCCCGACGTCTGGAGAAGCTCCTGACCGATCATGATCCCCCCCACGAACGCAAGCGCGAGAGCGCCCGGGTCGACCTCAGGAGGAAGCTCACCCCGCGCGATGGCGCGGTCGAACACTTCCCTCACATTGCGCGCTCCAACAACTACCGTGCGCTGTTCGTATTCCTGGAAAAGCCTGGGGTGGCGTTCCGCCTCCCCGACAAAGCGCATCAGCATTTGCAAATCGTGCCACCAGTCACGGTCCGCGATCGCTCCGGCGACCGCCTCCAACTCGGCGCGCAGCCCACCGAGGTCGGCCACCCGCGGCCAGGTCGCCACCGAGGCGAGAGCGTCCACCATGAGCTCATGCGCGTTGGGCCACCGGAGGTAGATCGTCCCCTTACTGACGTATGCCCGCCGGGCGCAGTTCGCGACGCTGAATGCGTCGACGCCGACCGCCGCAATTTCCTCGACCGCAGCCTGGAGTATCCGCCGGTGAGCAGCTTCGCTCCGTGGACGTCCGCGGGCCGGAGCGGACCGATCACCCACCTGTTCCCTCGATCGCTGTTAGATGAAACAAAGCCGAGTCCACAATGCGGCCAGTCGGCGGCCAGTCGCCGCCCGTACCTCAGTGTACAAGCTGTTCCGACCAGACCTGCCCGAGCCACAGCGTGCAGACGCGCTCGAGGGCTTTCAAGCGATGCATGCGATTCCGATCGCCCGTGTCGATGCCTCTGACATATCCGAAGATGACGCGGCAATCCGCGCGAGCGTTGAGCGAGGTCGCAGCGGCGACCCATCGCCCAGGCCGCAACCACAGCAGGCAAAGCACTGTTCACGGACGGAGTGCTCGTATGACCTCAGCACAGGACCCACTCTTGGCCACGAAGGACGCAGGCGTCCTGACCGTGACGATGAACCGCTCGCCCCAACGTAATGCGCTCAGTCCGGGCCTGGTGTCCGCGTTCGCCGATGCGCTCGCCGATCTCGCCCACGATGACTCACTCGGCGCATGCGTCGTTACCGGGGCGGGGTCAGCCTTCTGCGCCGGACTCGACTTCGCCGCGTACGCCGAAGCGAACGCCGATCGCACAACAGTTACCGCTCTGCTGCACTCAATTGGGCAGACCCCAAAACCGATCATTGCCGCAGTCAACGGGCCCGCGGTCACCGGCGGCTTGGAGCTTGCGCTCGCATGCGACTGGATCATCGCCGCTGAAAATGCAGTTTTCTTCGATACCCACGCTCGTGTGGGCGCGTACCCAGGAGGAGGGCTACCAGCCTATCTGGTGGAGGCCGTGGGCCTGCGGACCGCGAAAGCGATGACCCTCGGCGGACTTCGCCTCGATGCCGTGGCTGCGCTCCGCGCGGGTCTCGTCGCCGAAATCACATCCCCGGCAGAGCTGCTGAACCGCAGCACTGAGGTCGCGCGCACGATCTGCATGCACGACGCCCGGCTCGTCGGGATGCTGCGTCGGGGCATGAATGAGGCAGTCGGCCGTACAACAGACCACACCCTCCGCGCGGGGAAGGAGCACCTAAATACGTGGCGCGCCTCGGCGGACACCACACTCCAGCGAAGTCGCTGAGCAGGCGAGGGGAGACACATGCACATCGGACGGGTCGGCATCTGGTCGATCGCCCTCGACGCATAGCCGCTGCACGCCGCGCAGGACGCGGTCGCCGAACTCGAGGAACTCGGCTTCCCCGCCCTGTGGATCCCCGAGGCCGCCGGCAAAGAGGTCATGAGCCACGCCGCGCTGCTGCTCGCCACCACCGGGCGCATGGTCGTCGCGACCGGGATCGCGAACCGCGGACACCAGCCGACCAGCCCACTGCACCGCGTCCTCGCAGCCCTCGGCCCGAAGATGCTCACCCTCGCCGCCGAGCTCACCGAGGGCGCACACACCTACACCGTCCCCGTCGAACACACCCAGTTCGCCTGGGGCACCATCGACGACATCGCCCGCCGGGTAAAGGAGCACCTCGACGCCGGCGCCGACCACGTCGCCCTCCAGGTACTCCTCGCCGACCCCACCGCCCTACCGCTACCCGAGTGGCGCGAACTCGCCGCCCTCCTCGACTGACTGACTGACATCACTCCACACCCACGAGCCCCTGAGCCGGCGCGAGTCTCCCGGGTCCCGCCCGGCATCGGCATCGGCATCGGCATCGGGGCAGGACCCGTCTTTGCGTTTATGGAGTGGCGGAGGACTCAGCCTCGAGCATGATTCTCGCAGCGTCGCGTGGGAGTATGAAGCCCGCGGCCATACCCGCCGAAACCGCTTTCTCGACCTTCTCGAGATACAGCTCTCGGGTGGGGTAGAGTGTTTTTAGAGTCTCGGGCGAGAACGGCTCCGAGGAACCGGGCAAGTTCTCGATCAGGTTGGCGGAGCCGCTGCTTCCCGTAAGCTTCGCGGTCGGTACCGCTACCGTAGGCAAACGGATGCCACCGCGAGCGATGCCATTGGCGTCGCGAACAACAGTGGGCGGTTCGCCGCCGATCTCGATGCGGGGTTGCGCTGGTGGCGGGATGTGCTCGGTCAGCCAACGCTGCATTTGGAAGAGAGAAGCATCGCGCAGTGGGCGGAGGTTGACGGTGTTCGGAGATGGTCTATCGAGAGTTGGCGACGCGGGCAGGCTCGTACCCCAGTCTCGCTCGAATTTGATCATGACCTCTTGAATGCTGGAGCTGGACGCGTGAGCCGTTCCGGCCGCCTCCCAGAGCCGGAACATTTCGGTGTCCGGCTGGCGGACCCTGAAGTACGTCGGCGTTTCGGTCTCGGTGTTGACCACCAGTACCGGGATGTCGAGATCGTCCCGTAGCCTCGTGACCGGCTGGAAAAGATCCACGACTCCCTGGAGGTTGGGTTCCCGTGAGGCATTCTCGGTCGACAGGGGCGCGACCCAGCCGAAATGGACGTCGAGCAGGAATCCGTCGAAGAGGTTCGTCAGCGGTTGGACCGCGTTGAAGTAGGTGTGCAGCCGGGCCGCCGACTGGGACGCCCCGGTCGCGAGCAGTCGCTTGACGTCCAGCCCGCCCATCGGATCATTCGCGCCCAGGTCGCGCTTGGGCCCAACGAGCTGGGCCGCCGCCGTGAAGATCCCGTAGGAGGCGTCGTCGGAGGGAATAGCCAGGGAGCCATAGCGTTCGGGATCCCAGCTCACCAGGCCCTGGGGAGAGGCTGTGTCGAAGCCGTGCACGCCTACCGCCTGCGCGGAGACAGCGACCACCGCGAAGCCACCTTCGAAGGTTTCCGGCGTGTCGAGCTGAAACATGTCCGAGCCCATGGAGACGTTGATCCACGAAACGATCACGGTACCGTTGAACTTCGCCGCGTCGACTGGGCGCCGGATAATCATCCGAGTCTTGAAGGGGTGGGTATCGCTGGGCTCCGCCGTCCAGCGGCCGTCCGCGCGTAACTCGCCATCGGCGAGGCGGTACGTGGTCGCGTCACCTTCGAAGAAGTACTCCTCCTCGACATAACCGTAGGTACTCACATCCACCAACGTGGTGCTCATGGGCCAGCCGCGGGTCCCACCGCTGACAGGCCCGGTCAGACGTGCGCTCTCACTCATCAACCGTGCTTCTCCCGTTGCTGGTGGCAGGGCTGCAACTGTGACAGTGACCAGCATCGGGTTGCGGAAGGTCCAAGTCAACGAGTGCCTGAGATGTCAACAAACGCTCGGCGTCTCATCACACAAGGAAGTAGCTCGGCTCCGGGACGTTCCGTAGACGGCTCGGCACTGGAGCCGAGCGCGTCAGCTTCTTGTCTCAACCCTTACGATTCAGGCTGTCAAACGAATACGCGCGGTCGCGACGGTTTAGAGCGACCGGCAATAGTCGTGACGTCGGCGATCGGGTGGTCGGGCCGTGGTGGCCGTCGGGTGACAGCTCACCGGCGAGGATTCCCTTCTCCCGGCGGTACGGGCTTCGCGCAGGGCGCGTCGGCCTATTGCCGGGCACTCTTGTCCGGCGAGACGCCCAACACATGGCCGAGCCAGGCTCATCCACGACCTGTCATGTCGTGCACACCCAGGCGACCGAGGCGTTGACCGGGATGCCGTTGGGGGTCTGCCCGTCGATGGTGGTGGAGCCTCCGGTAGCGGTGATCGTGGTCGGCACCGGGCCGGCGGGGAGAGTGACGACCGTGCCGTCGGACTCGGTCAACTGGGCGGTGACGACAGCAGGGTAGGTACCCGGCCCGTGGTAGCCAGGTGCCCGAACGGTGAATGACAGGACGTCACCGTTAACGGGGACACTTGTGACGGAAGCCTGGTAGACGTGGCCGGTCGTGCAGGTAACCGTGGTCACGGCAGTACCGCTGACGGCCACCGGCTCGACGATCGACACGGTGACCGAGCCGGTTCCGGTGTCGGCGGCGGGTGCCGTGGCCGCCTCTGCGGCGGGGGCGAGGCCGACCGCCGCGGTCATGCCGACGGCCGTGAACACGCCGACCGCCCGGGCTGCGGCGAGGGTAGTGCTGCTGCGTCTGCGATGACGGGCCATCGACATACTCCTCGGATAGACTCGATCTTCCTTGACCGAGGCTAATGTCCGGAAATATGCGTCCGTCCAAAGTTTTGTTCGAATCGGGTGTGAACGCGGGCTCGACAGGGGCAGCCCGGTGCACGGCTTTGGCGTCGAGAAGCGACTCTGGCGACGATCACGTGATGCTGGTCCCGAAGCACCGGCAGACCCGCCACGCGTGCTTGCTATGCGCTGCCGCTAGCAGCATAATGCTGCTATGGTCACTGCGATCACCATCCGGGATGTCCCTGACGAGACTCGCGACGAGCTTGCCTCCCGGGCCGCGCTCAGCGGTCGCTCGCTGCAGGAGTATGTGCGCTCTGCACTGATCGAGCTCGCCCGCCGGCCGGACGCGGAGGTGCTGCTGGCGCGCGTCCGTGACCGCAAGCAACGCGTCGGCAGCCGGTTGTCGGTCGAATCGATCATTGGCCATCGCGACGCCGACCGTCGATGAGCCTCGTCGTCGACTCCGGTCTGGTGGTTGCCGCGCTCGTCGACAGCGGCGAGATCGGCACCTGGGCGGATCACCTGCTCGCAACAGATGACCTGGCCGCGCCTCATCTCATGCCGGTGGAGGTCGCCAATGTGCTACGCCGGGCCGTCATGGCCAGCGAGATCTCAGCCGACACCGCGGCCCTGGCCTACGCCGACCTGCTGAGCCTGCGGGTCGAGCTGTTCGCCTACGAACCGTTCGCCAGCAGGGTGTGGGAGCTGCGGGAGAATGTCACCGCCTACGACGGTTGGTACGTCGCGCTCGCCGAGTCGCTGGACGCAAAGCTGGCCACGCTCGACGTCCGGTTGACGAAGGCCACTGGACCTCGCTGCGTCTTTGCGACCCCGTAGTCTGGGTGCCGATCCGTACACCCGGTGGGGGCGGCGTCAACCGGTCGCGTCGACAGCCGGCGTTAGTACCTCCATAGCGGCGGCAAGATCATAACGTTTATGTTATATTGGATCTATGGCCAGGTGGCTGCTGGTGATACATCCCGAGTGATAGAGCTGATTGAGATGACTGAGAAGACCGCCGCAGGGTGGCACGCATACGAGGACGTCGGAGAGCTGTTGGCCGAGCTCGAGCTCACCGACGACGACATGGAGCATGCCCGCGAAGCCACTGCTGACCACATCCGTGCGTGGCATCTCGCTCAGGTGCGCGCCGAGCAGGACCGGACCCAGGAGGACGTCGCTGCGGTGATGGGGGTCACGCAGCCCCGGGTGTCGGCGATCGAGCGGGGCGAACTTGACACAGTCACGTTCTCTACGTTGCGGGCGTACGTGCACGCTCTTGGTGGGAAGCTACGTGTCGTCGCGGATTTCGGTGACCGGGAGTACCGGCTGACATAAGCTGCACATTTTCAATGGCATCCTCGACGCATTCCTCGATCATGTCGGGCCGGGCGCCGAAACGGCGGACATCGCCAATGCAACAGACCCGTTCAGAGCCGCTGGGTGCGGAAGAATGTGCGGACGTCATCGACGAGCAGCTCGGGCTCCTCCATCGCCGCGAAGTGGCCGCCCCGGGGCATATCCGTCCAGTGACACAGGGTGGGGAAGGCCGCCTCACACCAGCTGCGAGGAGCCCGGACGATTTCGGCCGGGAACGCGGCATGGCCGAGCGGGACCGTGATCGGCGGGGATGTGCGGCGCCGGCCGGGACCGATCGACTCGTAGTAGAGGCGGGTTGACGAGTTGATCGTCCCGGTCAGCCAGTAGATCGAGATGTTGTCGAGCAGCCGGTCGCGACTGAAGCGGGATTCGATCGTGTCGTCGCAGTCGCTCCACCCGTGGAACTTCTCCACGATCCAGCCGGCGAGCCCGGCCGGCGAGTCGGCGAGGCCGTAAGCGAGCGTCTGCGGCTTCGTCCCCTGGATCTTCTGGTAGCCGGTCTCGTGGTCGGCGAAATGCTTCACGCGGGCCAGGATGGCCAGGTCGGCTTCGTCCAGGCCGGCGGTTGGGTCGTTGCGGTCCGGCGGCGGCGCCGGCAGCAGGTTGAGGTGGATGGCCCCTACCCGCTCGGGGGCCAGACCGGCAACCGTGGTGGTGACCGCGCTGCCCCAGTCGCCTCCCTGCGCGAAGAACCGCTCGTAGTCCAGGCGGGTCATGAGCTCCAGGAAGGCGACCGCAGCCCGGGTGATGGTCCATCCCCGCTCGGTCGTCGGACCCGAGAAGCCGTAGCCGGGCAGGGACGGGGCGACGACGTGGAAGGCGTCGGCCGGGTCACCGCCGTGGCTTGCCGGGTCGGACAGGGGGCCGAGCACCTGCCAGAACTCTGCCACCGAGCCCGGCCAACCGTGGGTCAGCAGCAGGGGCCGGGCCGTCGGCTCGGGAGAGCGGGCGTGGATGAAATGAATGCGCTGCCCGTCGATCTCGGTCGTGAACTGCGGAAAGGCGTTGGCCCGGGTCTGGAAGCCCGACCAGTCGTAGTCGTCCTTCCAGTACCGGCACAGCTCGACCAGGAAGTCACGTTCGGTGCCGTAGTCCCACGCGGTGCCGGGTATCTGGTCGGGCCACCGGGTCCGGGCCAGCCGGTCGCGGAGGTCGTCGATCTCGGCGGTGGTGACACGCACATCGAAGGGTTCGATCGTTGGTGGGGTCATGACCTGGATCCATTCGCGAGTCACGCCGGTGGGGGTCGGTGGGACAGGACGGGCGACCGATGCCCACCTGCAGGATCGCGATCTCCTGCCGATCGCGCGCCACCCGCGTCAGGGTGCCAGCTGCTCTACGGAGACCCCGACAGCTTCATAGGTTACGGTGGCTCGCTGATCGAGGCTCATCAGTGTCGCCTGGTGCTCGGCGGCAGTGAAGGCGATCAAGGCGTCGTAAGCCGGGCCGCCGAGGATTCGGCTGGACGCCACCGTCGCGAGGAGTTCCTGGTAGCCGGTCTCCGACAGGACGAGAAACGGGTCGGTGAACCACTCGGTGATGAAGGTGTGCACGATCGACGGCTGCGCACGGTGCGGCGGAGGTAAGCGGGTCAGGACGGAGTAGGACTCAACCGCTGCGTGCGCGACCAGACGTGGCCGGCTTGCCAGGGCCTTGCGGGCGACCACATGGTGCTCATGCCAGCTGGCGAAGGCGGCAACAACCACACTGGAATCGACCGCCTTCATCGCCGCGTCCGCTCCAGCGTGTCACGCACCAGGTCAGCGGTCAGCGTGGGCATGTCGACATCGGCTACGGCAACCACACCGTCGCCCTCATCCACCAGTCTCATCGGGGTCGGCGCCGGCACGATCTCAAGCCGTCCGTCTCGCTCTGCGATCTCCAGCGGCTGGCCCGCCGTCAGCCCGAGCGCATCTCGCAGCGCCTTGGGGATGACAACGCGCCCAGCGGCGTCAATGGCAGTCTGCATGCCAGAAATCTACCATCCAGTGCTATGCGGCAGACGCGTTGCCGCGATCGCGCGGCTGGCTGGCGTCGGCCGTGCTGCCGTGTCGAACTGGCGCCGCCGCTATCCGGCTTTCCCCAACCCGGTCGGCGGCAGCTCGACCAGCCCGACGTTCTCCCGGGCCGAGGTCGAGGCATGGCTGACGGCGACGGGCAAGGCCGACCAGTTGGCGACAGCCGGCCGCACCGATACCGGTACACAGCGCATCAGCGGCCCGACACA
>NZ_CAUVXI010000052.1:0-1314 GCF_963555845.1 Protofrankia sp. Cas8
TGCTCGGGCACACTCATCCTCACGGCCTTGGTTCGATCCTGTGTCTCGCAACGCACGATCCTGCCAGGGCCGTCTTGCGTGTCCGGCGGCGGCCTTACTCAGAGTCAGGTCAGCGGACGAAGCCGCCCCGAACCTTAAATTGCAAGCTAAGGACGCCGACTACGTCACGCACTTCACCGACGAGTTCACCTCGGTCGCCTCCCGCGAGGTCACCGACCGGGCGACCATCCGCCGGCTGGTCAACGAGACCTTCGCGGTCCGCGACGCCGCTCTGTGGGGCGAGGGGACCTCCTGCGCGTCGGACTCGAAGAAGTTCGGCTCCTGGTCGTCGAACCTGATGACCGAGTGGCACCAGCGCTACCGCGGCCCCGGCGTGATGATCTACTGGCACGTCGAGAAGCGCAGCGTCTGCATCTACTCCCAGGTGACCTCGTGCTCGGCGTCCGAGGTCGCCTCGATGATCGAAGGGCTGATGCGGCACCTGACCTCCGCCGACATCGACCGGCAGTACGTCGACACCCACGGCGCCAGCGTCGTCGGGTTCGCCTTCGCCCACCTGCTCGACTTCCGTCTGCTCCCGCGGCTGAAGAACATCGGCTCCGCCCGGCTCTACCGGCCCGGCGGCGGCGCAGACGACACCTGGCCGAAGCTCACCCCGGTCCTGTCGAACAAGACGATCGACTGGGACCTGATCGCCCAGCAGTACGACCAGATGGTCAAATACGCCACCGCCCTACGCCTGGGCACCACCGAGGCCGAGCAGGTGCTGCGCCGGTTCACCCGCGGCGGCCCGAAACACCCCACCTTCCAAGCCCTGGAAGAACTCGGCCGCGCCACCAGCACGATCTTCATCTGCGAATATCTGTCGTCCCCGGAGCTGCGTACCGAGATCCACGAAGGGCTACAGGTCGTGGAGAACTGGAACTCCGCGAACACCGAGTTCTGCTACGGCAAGGACGGCCAGCTCACCGGGGCCGACCGGGAATCGATCGTGGCAGGTCAGGCTCGCCGCGGTCCCCACCGGCCGGTGAACCACCCGACCAGTGCACTCGCTGTGACCGGGGCATCGAAAATGGAGACCCGCGTCGCGGCGGCGAGCTGCTGCGCGGTCTCCCGGGTGTCGGGGTGGTCGTCGCCGAGGGTTCGCGCCCAACGGCGGTGGGCGGCCTCGGCGAGAGGGCGGCCAGCGATGGTCTGCCCGGAAGCCCGCAGGTAGTGGGTGACGGCGACCAGCAGCGCACGGAACGGCTCTGGTTCGGCGTCGGGATCAGCCGGGTCGTCGTGCGCCAGGTCGATAAGGGCCTGGACGTGGGG
>NZ_CAUVXI010000052.1:1877-12908 GCF_963555845.1 Protofrankia sp. Cas8
ATGAGGGTGGCTACACCGCCAGGATGCTGGGTCGTTGAGGTTGCCGGGGGCGGCGGTCGCGACGAGCTGGCGTGCGGCTGTCGAGGCCGCATCGCTGACAGAAATGAGCATGACCATGAAGCTTCCGAGCATCCGACATCCTGCGACACTCATTGCGGCCGCCGTTGCGATCTTGGCATCCGGTGGTTTCGGTGGGGTTGCATCCGCTGCTACCGGTGGCCCAGCGTCTCCTCCACATCCAGCGCTGTATCCGTATCCGGACGCCGACACAGTCTCGTCGGCCCCCTTATTGGCTCCCGACGCGAGCGGCGAGATAGTTTCCGCGGACACCTGCACGCCATACGTCGATGGCGATTACGCGCACCTGTCGTCAGGGGATGTTTCGGCTCACGGCTGGTGGTATCAAGAGACCTGCCCAAATACGAAAGCCACGGTGACGATCTACCTTTACGAGTACTTCTCGGACGGCACCTGGCATTATCAGGCGAGCGAATCGAAATATGTTTATCCTGGTGGCGGCAGCGTCAATCGCGCTGTTGCTCGTCAGGTATGCGAAGGAGTGGCACCCGTGAGCTGGCGCAGTTTGATAACGGTGAGTATCGGTACGGGAGCCTCGGCCGACACCGCCCAGTACCGCCGCCGCAACGCCGTCGAGCGGTGCGTCAACAAGTGGAAAGGATGTCGGGCGGTGGCCACCCGGTACGACAAGCGGGACCACGTCTTCAACGGCACCTTGACCGTCACAGCGATCATGATCTGGCTCCGCGATCTCGTCAAAGAGCCGTCAGACACGCTCTAGTTCTGGGCGGATCTGGCGGAGCCGGTCGGCATGGAGATGGTGCTGCCGATGAATGGACTGACGGCAACAGACGCGCGACCGAGCCGCACGGGCTGATTCCTATATCGTCCGGCTTATGAACGCCAGTCCAGCAACTGTAGTGAGTCTCGGGGCTTGGGGCGACCTTAAGGAGGGCTCAGACGGCGGGACGTCGTGCAAAGTGCGTGAGTTCGCGCTGCTGTCCGACGGTCGTGAAATTACGCTCCTGGACGACCGGGGGTGGACGACGTCGGCGCAGCTGGGCGGGATCTCGCTCACCCACGTTGTGCGCAACGTCTATAACGTGGTCTTGCCCGACGATGCCGAGGAGACGGGCGAAGAGCATGAGTGGCAGCGCTTCGAGCAACGTTTGCGCGAAGCCGGGGTCGCGGTCACCCCGGACGAGCTCCGGGCGTTGCCGCACCGCGTCATCGTGAGTGTCCCCTGTGGAAGTGCCCGATGGCAAGCGGGGTGAGGTTGGATCACCCTGACTCCGCCGGAGGCTCCGATCTCACAAGAGAGCTTGGAGTCATGCCGGTTGAGGCTGAACGTACGGCGCAGATCAAGACCCGCCGCCCACGGCCCCCGGCGGACTGCCAGGCCGCCGGCCGGTACCCGGTCGACACCCCAACCGTGGACTCTCGACATCACCGACCTCGACACGCCAGCAAACGCGCCCGCGTCACCTCCAAGGGCGGCGGGACTGAGCCGCCCTACCGGTGCTACCCAGGCCTTCGAGCGCACCACAGACACGATTGCTCTCTAACGTTCTAAACGGATAAGATCGGCCCGGGCTTGTCGTTATATACGCTTTTTTGGGGAAATAGCGTACACAACGACAAACTCGCACGGATCATGATTCGTGTGGATGGTTGCCGGCGGGAAATCCTCGCCGGCTGATCGCGCGGGCCCATGTGACCAGGCCCGGACCAGCGGGCCGGACGCTCGGGGTGCCCGGCCGCATAAGCTCGACGTTCGCATCGCCGTTCCCAACGCCCGTGCGGATGCCCGCGAACGGAGCGTAATCACGCGGACAGCACAGTCACACCGCACAAGCCGGGAGGACCCCAGGTGCCG
Source organism: Protofrankia sp. Cas8 (assembly GCF_963555845.1). Classification (NCBI taxonomy): domain Bacteria; kingdom Bacillati; phylum Actinomycetota; class Actinomycetes; order Frankiales; family Frankiaceae; genus Protofrankia; species Protofrankia sp. Cas8. The sequence goes on from NZ_CAUVXI010000052.1 coordinate 3,772, forward strand.
ACCACGTACCAGCAGGAGCTCACCTGCGAGCAGGACTATGTCGACACGCTGTACGGCCGGCTGGATGACCTGCGCGACCGAACCCGCGAGCAGCTACGCGCCGTGCTGCTGGACCCCGGTACCGGCACGCCGCAGTCACGGGTCGAGCGGGACGCCTTCGCCACCGCGTACTCCGATCGGATCGGCCAGCTCGACGCGGCCGAGGGACGGCTGTGTTTCGGTGCAATGGACTTCGGTGTAGGGGACGTCGGTGCCATCGACGACGGTGCCATGGATGGCGGCGGCACCGATTCTCGTGCGCTGGACGACGCCGGCCACCAGCGCGTCTACATCGGACGTATCGGACTGTCCGACGACGAGCACGAACCCATACTGATCGACTGGCGGGCCCCGGTGGCCACCGCCTTCTACCGGGCGACCCTCGCCGACCCACACGGGCTGTCCCGACGCCGCCACCTGCGCATCAAGGGACGGGAGGTCAGCGGGTTCACCGATGACGTCCTCGACGTCACGGGCATACCGCGAAGCTCCGTCGGCGGATCGAGCGGCGACGGGCCGTTGTTGGAAGCCCTGTCCGCACCCCGATCCGGGCGCATGCACGACATCGTCGCGACGCTGCAGGCCGAGCAGGACAGGGTGATCCGCGCCGACTCGTCCTGCGTCCTGGTGGTGGACGGCGGACCGGGCACCGGCAAGACCGCGGTGGCCCTGCACCGGGCCGCCTACCTGCTCTACACCGAGCGGGAGCGGCTCGCCCGCTCCGGCCTCCTGGTGGTAGGCCCGAGCCCGACCTTCCTGCGGTACATCGAGCAGGTGCTGCCCTCCCTCGGTGAGACGGGTGTGGTCTTCGCGACCCCGAGCCGACTGTTTCCCGGGGTCGACGCCGTCGGCGGCGAGGACGGCCGCGTCATCGCCCTCAAGGGGGATCTGCGGATGGCCAGACTGCTGGCCGAAGCCGTGAAGGACCGCCAGGAGGTCCCGGTGCACGGGGTGGACGTCCCCTACGACGGCGCCGTGCTTCGCCTGGAGCGCCGTATCATCGAGAGCGCTCGGACTCGGGCGCGGCGCAGCCGCCGTCCTCACAACCTGGCCCGGCGGGTGTTCGTCCGCGAGACGGTCGCGGCGCTCACCAACCAGGTTGTCGCGAACCTTCCCGGTGGCTTGCTCGACGACGACGAACGCGACGAGATCGCCGCCGACCTGCGCGCCGACCGGGCGGTCCGGACGGCCATCGACGCGCTGTGGCCGCGGCTGACCCCCCAGGATCTACTCGCCGACCTGTTCGCCACACCGGCCAGGCTCGCCGCCGCCGCGCCGGCCGCAAGGTTGACCAGGCATGAGCAGCACCTGCTGCACCGGGCGACCGGTGCCGCCTGGACGCCCGGTGACGTGCCCCTGCTCGACGAAGCCGCCGAGCTGCTCGGCGATCCCGACGCCGACGCCACCGACCTCGCCGACTGGGAGGCGGAACGGGAGCAGCGCGCCGAGCGGGAGTACGCACGCGAGGTCCTTGACGGGCTCGGCCTCGCCGGGCTGGCCGATGCGGAGGCGATGGCGGCGGGAATGGCGCAGCGCTGGTCCGGGTCCCGGCAGCGGCGCAGCGCCGTCGAACACGCTCGCGGCGACCGGTCCTGGACCTTCGGTCATCTCATCGTCGACGAGGCCCAGGAAGTGTCGCCGATGCTGTGGCGGCTGTTGTGGCGGCGCTGTCCGATGCGGTCGGCCACCCTCGTCGGTGACCTCGCCCAGGCGGCGAGCCCGGCCGCGGCCCGTTCGTGGGCCGAAGCGCTGACCCCGCATATCGGCGACCGGTGGCGGGTGGAACGCCTCAGCGTCAACTACCGGACCCCTGCCGAGATCATGGATGTGGCCGCTGACGTGCTCGCCGCGCAGGACCCGGCCGCGCAGCCACCGCGTTCGGTGCGCTCCACCGGACGGCATCCGGTCGCGCTGCGCGTCCGCGCCGGTGGGGGTGCCGATGGCGGTGGCGGTGGCGGTACAGGCACGCGCGGCGGCGACACGCTGGTGGCCGCGGCGCTGGACGCGGCCAGTCGCGCGGCCGAGGATGTCGGCGACGGCAGGGTCGCGGTGATCTGCCCAACCGATCTTGCCGAGCGGATACGCGCGGCACTCACGGCCGAGCCGGCAGATGCCATTGCCGGCAGTGCCAAGGCGGTGCCCGGCACAGAGGCGGTGCCCGACACAGAAACGGTGCCCGGCACAGAAACGGTGCCCGGCAATGCAGCGACAAAGGCGGGCACCGTGGACGTGCTCACCGCCACCGTCGCGGTCCTCACAGTGGCGGAGTCCAAGGGTCTGGAGTTCGACGCGATCATCCTGGTCGAGCCGAGCGCAATTGTTGCCGGCTCGCGGCGCGGGCTCGCCGACCTCTACGTTGCCATGACCAGAGCGACCCAGACGCTCACAGTGGTCCACTCGGATGAGCTGCCCACGGCCCTGCATCGCCTTAGAGCGCCCGCCGCCGCCTGACCCACCCGGACTGATCGCCGGCATTGATCACTGACATCAGCCACCGACATCGATCACCGACGGTTGACCCGCCGAGATGGACCGACATCTGTGAGCAAACACTCGCGGATAGTCGCCCATCGCGGCGTGTACCGGCGTTGTTCCACGGGAACAGACCGCACATGAGCTATGGACCAACCAGGACGCCGACCGCCAAGCGGGACGGAACCATCAGCTTGGTCTGCGGGATTGTCGGCCTTTTCTTCGTCGGGATTGCGTTCGGTATCGCGGCGATCGTCTTCGGCGCCCGCGGCAGGCGCGGTGGCGGCGGCGGGCAGGCGACCGCAGGCTTCGTCCTCGGCATCCTCGACATCGTGCTGTGGGTCATCGGCCTGGCCGCGTGGCACGCGAACGCGTACGTCTGGTACTGACGTCCGGTACTCGCGTGCGGCGCCCGGTACTCGCCTCCGGCACCGACCGTTGGCAGAGACGGCCGTTCGACGACCCACCGGTCGTCACCGTGACAGGACGGGACCCTGTCACGTCAAGATACCGACGCGGGATACTGACCTCAACGGTAGGAATGGACCAGCACCACCGTGGCTTCATCCTCGGTGACGCCACCTGACGGACTCTGCGAGGAGGTCTCCACCAGTGCTCGACCCGAGTGAGCTGTACGAGGTCGCTGACGACCTGCCCGAGCTGGGTCGGCCCGTGCTGGTGGAGGCGCTGACCGGGGTTGTCGACGCCGGTGGGGCGGTTCGCCTCGCCGGCCAACATCTACTGAGCGCTCTGGAGCACCGGCTGGTCGTGACCTTCGATGTGGACCAGCTGCTCGACTACCGGTCCCGACGACCCGCCATGATCTTCGTTGAGGACCACTGGGAACACTACGAAGAACCCGTGCTCGGGCTGTATGCGCTGAACGACAGTGCCGGCACCGCGTTCCTACTGCTGTGCGGTCCAGAGCCCGACCTGCAGTGGAAACGGTTCACCGCCGCGGTGCGCACCGTCATGACGCGCCTGGGCATCCAGGTGACGGTGGGCCTCAACGCGATCCCGATGGCCATCCCGCACACGCGCCCATGCGGGCTCACCGCCCACGCGACCCGACCGGGCCTGGTCACCGGGTACGAGCCATGGCTGCGACGGGTACAGGTACCGGGCAGCGCCGGCCACCTGTTGGAGTACGAGCTGGGACGCGACGGCCGCGACGCGATGGGTTTCGCCGCCCACGTCCCGCACTATCTTTCTCAGACCGACTATCCCGATGCCGCCGAGACGCTGCTCACGGCGGTGTCCAAGGCGACCGGTCTGCTCCTGCCGCTGGACGAGTTGCGCACGGCGGCAGCGGCCGTCCGCGACAACGTCAACCAGCAGCTGGAGGACGGGGGTGAAGCCGCCGCACTCGTCCAAGCGCTCGAGGAACAGTACGACGCGTTCATGCGCGGCCGCGAGAGCACGAACCTACCGGCGGCTACGACCGGGCCACTGCCCACAGCCGATGAGCTCGGTGCCGCGTTGGAACGGTTCCTGGCCGAGCAGGCCGAGCCCGGTGGCCCACCCACACCGTGATCCACCCACATCGCGATCCACCCACATCGCGATCCACGCGGAGCAGGCAGCGGTCATCACCCGCCGGTCGCAGCTGGCCGGTCATGGTAGATGTCGATCTGCTCGGCGGCATTGATCGAGGACTTGGCCGGCGGCAGGAATCCGAGCCGGACGATCTGGCGTGGGGTGAACGTGTCGAGGAGCCAGTCCGTCGCGACCCGCGTCTTGTTGGTCAGGCAGGGTAGCGCCCACAGGTGGTATGCGCGGGTCGCCGCCACGGCAGGCACCCCGGACATCGCGATTCCAAGCGGATCGGCCACGGCGTCGGTCCCGCCGAGGTCGACGACGAAGCCGAGGTTACGGTGCCGGTAGGGCTTCGCCGTCCCGTGACCGAGCGAGGCGGCGATGCTGCGCCCGGCGGCAACTCCCTGGCGGATGGCGTGTTGGGCGGTCTGCCCCGCCGGCTGACAGCCCTGGGTCACGTCGGGCACGGCCGCGGCGTCCCCGAGAGCGAACACCCCGGCGACATCAGGCACCTGGAAGCGGGTGTCCACCACTAGGCGACCATGCTGGGTCGGCAGGCCCAGCATGGATATCAGCGGGCTGGGAGTCACCCCGGCGCACCAGACGAGGGTATGGGCCGCAACGCTCTCGCCATCGGTGAACCGGACGCTGTCGGCGCTCACCTCCGAGATGGACGTCCGCAGCCGCACCTCGATCCCCCGCTTGGCAAGGACCCGTGCCGCACCCTTGCTGAGTGCCTCGCCCAGCTCGGGCAGCACCCGCGGTGCCAGATCGAGGAGAATCCAGCGGATGTCGCGCGCGGTCAGGCGTGGGTACTGACCCACCGCCCGCCTGCTGAACTGCATCATCTGAGCGGCGAGCTCGGTCCCGGTGTACCCGGCTCCGACGACCACGAAGGTGCACCGCGCCCGGCGCACCGCCGGATCGTCGGAGGCGTCGGCGTACTCGAACTGGTGCAGCACATGATCGCGTAGGTAGACGGCTTCCGCCAGGTTCTTCAGACCGAGCGCGTGATCGGTCAAGCCCGGGATGTCGAATGTGCGCGTCACCGCCCCGGGCGTCAGTACAAGGCGGTCCCAGCCCATCGTCGCGTGGGTGCCGTCTGACTGGCGGATCGTGATCGTACGGTTCGGAAAATCGGCCCCGACCACGTGGCCGAGCGTCAGTGTGGCCCGCCGCAGCATTGCCCTGATGGACACCGCCAGATGACGCGGCTCGGCCTCGGCGGTCGCCACCTGGGGCAACAGCGACGTGTAGAGAAGATGGTCGACCGGGGACACGACGACGAGCTCAGCGGCGTCCACGGGCAGTCGTCGCTCCAGCTGCCGCAGCACGGACAAGCCCGCGAAGCCACTGCCGACCACGACGATGCGAGGGCGCGCTGCCCGCGTCCCGTCGCTTCCCGCACCGGGAGCACCGGGAGCACCGCTGCCAACCGCAGCGCTGGCACCCCGCCGGGTACGGACGTTGTCAAGCCAGGTGGGGAGCACGTTGTCGGGCACGATCTACCTCCAACACGTCAGGAGATCAAGTGGAGCAGCGTCGTCTCCCGCGAGTCGTTCCAGCTACAGCGACCGATAAACCGGAATCCCACCTCTGCGTCACCACAACCTCTACAACAGGTGAACACGGGCGACGACTACGGTTTGGCGACGACGGTTTGGCGACGACGAGATCGAACCGTCGGCACTGACGACACCCGCAGCGCCCGACTGGCCAATTGCCCGGGCCGTCGGGCCGTCGGGGCCAGCTGCGCCTGGGCCGGTAGGCTGGTGTAGCCGTCACCGGGATGACGGTCGGTTGCAGTTGGCCCGTTCGCCGAGGTTTTGTCACCGTACGGCCACCCGGGTGCCGGTCGCTCTAAGAGGGTGTGTTGATGTCGACGCAGGAGTCCGGAGCAATGGGGCCCCGGTCCGGTTACCGCGCTGACACCGTCGCCGCCGACGTCGAGGCCACACCGGACGGGACGGCCGTCCGTCTCGCCGGCCGGGTCGTCCTGTGGCGCCGGATGGGTGGGCTTATCTTCGGGCACCTGCAGGACCGCAGCGGCCGGCTCCAGATTTCGCTGTCCCGGGACGATCTGGGCGCGGAAGTCGTCAAGGAGTGGTCCCGGGCCGTGAAAATCGGCGACTTCGTCGGGGTCGCCGGCAGCCTTTACACCACCCGCCGTGGCGAGCGCACCGTAGCGGTATCCGAACTCACCGTCTTGAACCGGACGGTCCGTGCGTTGCCGGACAAGTGGCAGGGCATCTCCAACGTGGAGGCCCGGTACCGTCGCCGTTACCTCGACCTGCTGGTCAACGCCGACTCCCGGGGCCGGTTCCAGACCCGGGCGAAAATCATCCGGCGGATCCGTCGGTTCCTCGACGACAACGACTTTCTCGAAGTCGAGACCCCGGTCCTGCAGGAGGCGGCGTCCGGTGCGGCGGCCCGGCCGTTCGTCACCCGGCACAACGCGCTCGGCGAGGACTTCTACCTGCGGATCTCGCCGGAAACCTACCTCAAGCGCGTCGTCGTCGGTTCCCTCGACCGGGTCTACGAGCTGGGCCGCAACTTCCGCAACGAAGGCATGGACTCCTCGCACCTGCAGGAGTTCACGATGCTGGAGTGGTACGCGGCCTACTGGGACTACCGCGACAACATGGCATTCGTCCGGGCGCTCATCCTCGCCGTACTCGACGAGGTCTTCGGTACCCGCACGGTCACCTACGACGGGGTGAAACTGGACTTCGGTGCCGACTGGCCGGAACTGGACTACCGGACCGAGGTCGCCCGGCGAACCGGCATCGACCTCACCGTCGTGCGCGACCTGCCGACCCTGCGGGAACGGGTCGCCGGGCTCGGGCTGGAGGTTGACGGAGCCGCCTCCTACGCCGGCCTGGTCGATCTGCTCTACAAGAAGACCGTACGGCCAGACCTCGTCCAGCCCTGTTTCCTGGTGCATCACCCGGCGGAGCTCGTCCCGCTCGCCCGGCGCAGCGACAGCGACCCGACCAGGCTCGACATGTTCCAGGTCGTCGTCAACGGCTGGGAGATCGTCAAGGCGTACTCGGAGCTGGTCGACCCGGCCGAGCAGCGGGAACGGCTAGAGGAACAGACCCGGCTGCGTGAGGCCGGCGACGACGAGACGATGATGATGGAAGAGGACTTCATCGAGGCGATGGAATACGGCATGCCGCCGATGTCCGGCCTCGGTCTTGGTATCGACCGGTTCGTCGCCCTGCTCACCGACGCGCCCACCCTGCGAGAAGTCGTCCTCTTCCCGACTATGCGCGGCGCCCGCAAAGGCCAGACCAGCCCCGACGACCACGCCTGACCGAGAGGCCCCGGGCCACCCCGGCGGCCAGCTGACGCCCCGGTCGAGCGTCGACCCAAATCTAAGCCTTGAGAAAGCCGAAATTCTGGCCTATGATGGCGACGTGCAAACACTACCGATCTCGAAGGTCAAGGACAGGCTGAACGAGCTGGTCGACGCAACCTCGATCACTCGCGAGCAGGTGACGATCACTAAGAACGGCTCACCTGCCGCCGTGTTGATCGGCGTCGATGAGTGGGAGTCGATCCAGGAGACCTTGTACTGGCTGTCACAGCCGGGCATCCGTGAATCCCTGACCGAGGCCGACTCCGACGCGATCGCCGGACGGGTCTTCGACGAGACACAGATCCGCGGCGAGTTCGGCGTGCCCAAGCGCGATCGGTAAGTCGCTCGCAGTGAGCTACGAAGTGATCTTTACTGCCACCGCACGGCGAGATCTCCAGCGTGTCCCGCCGCGCATCGTGCCAGCGATCGTCGAATTCGTCTTCGGTGACCTCGCGGCGGCACCGCAGCGGGTCGGCAAGCCCCTGGAACGCGAACTTTCCGGTTCGTTCAGCGCTCGCCGCGGACCTTACCGGGTCCTGTACCGGATCGACGAGGACGCGAAGCTCGTGACGCTGCTGCGGATCGCACATCGAGCCGACGTGTACCGGCCCGGCAACGCCTAGCCGCTCCCGGCCGAGGGATGCGCATCTGTGCCACCTATCGCCAACTCCCAGTGTGGGTGCCGCTTGACGCAAGCCGGGAGACAGGGTCACGTCTCGTGGCAGGACCGACCCTTACGGTACGTCCGCCGGGGTGTCCAGTTATATCAACCTCGCCTACCGTGTCAGGCGTTCCATCCATCCGCGAGCCGCTCGCAGACCGCGTGATCAGGTGACTTTCAGATGATGAATCTTGTCTTCCGGTGCGGCGGGGTGGCACGCAAGCCTGTGGCACAACCGGCCCGGCTCCGTGTTGAGCGCGTCGTCTCCGCGGGTCCGGGCCGGCGTCCAACCGATGACGGGACGGGACGGTGGGGACGGGCGGATACCCGTGCTCCACGGGGTGGTGCGGTTCGAGCCGGGGGACGAACGGGCTGTCCCGCGTCTCTTTGGGTGGGCATGGAAGGGCCGCTGGGCATCGTTGACGGTGGGCATGTGCGATTGGTGATCGTGGAGTGAGTGCCTGGTTGGTGCGCGACTCGAACAACCGTTCCGGCGGTGTGATGCCGTTCTCGAAGGAGGAGTGGCGGGCGTTCCTCGACGGCGCCAAGGACGGCGAGTTCGGCATCTGAGCCGTCCCCACCAGACTCCGAGCCCCTGCCGCACCCTCCTCCACCGCGGCAGGGGCCCGGCGCATGCAAGGAGAGCGGGGTCGCCACGTACCGTATCGTCCAGACCTCACATCGTCCGGGCGATCACCGGTTTACCCTTGAATCCGTAGCGGAACAGACGCGGAAGGCGCATACAATGGCGTGGAACAAGCGGGGTAGCACCGGTGGCGGCGCAAGCACCGGCCGGGACGGCGTCAAACGCGGCGGTAAGGACGCCACGGCCGATAGAAACGTCCGTGATGTCGAGTTCGCGGATTGCCCCACTTGCAACGGTGCCGGCAAGGTCGTCTTTGACAGGTCCGAGCAGGACGAAGACGGCGGCTTCAGCGGCACCCAGGCAAGAGACTGCGGAACATGCGACGGAACGGGACGGGTCGCCAAGTGAGCGACGATGATTCGGTTCGCATGCTGGAACTTGTCGCCTGCAACAAATGCCGGCGGCAACGGGGCGCCCAGTTC
>NZ_CAUVXI010000052.1:13226-16778 GCF_963555845.1 Protofrankia sp. Cas8
ACGCAACCGGCAGCGTCGAGCCGGTCCCCGAAGAAGGGGTCTGCCCGCACGGCAAGCCGCTGCGGACGGTGTGGGCGCCGGGCTACGGGCCGGGCGCGGAGCCGCCGGCCAATCCGGGATGGGACACCCGGCCGCCGGTGTAGGGATCGTCACCGAGTAGCCGGAGGATGCAACTCTGGGATGGCCGAAGGCCACGCTCGCCATCACCAACACGCCGAGCAAGCCGAGCAAGCCGAGCAAGCCGAGCAAGCCGAGCACGTACAGCGTTACCGTCTCGTTCCAGAGCGCGGACGGTGCGACGCAGTATGGCGAAGGTGCCGCGTTCGTCAACTCGCTGGCGCCAGGCCAGAAGACCGTGCAGGCAGCGCAGGGTACAGACGACATCCCTGCCCGCTCGAAGATTGTTTGCAAGGTCACCAGCGCGAAACGCACCGAAGCCTTCTGATCAAGCGCAATGCTGGCGTGATCCACTCCGGATCACGCCAACCGCTGTTCGCCGTTCGCTGTTATTGCCTCAATCAGGCAACGTGAGATCGCTGATACCGACACGGGTGAGGGACTTCGCCCATGGACCCGGGACCGCGGCCAACGCGTCGATCTGGTCCCAGTGCCGCATGACCATCGTCAAGATTTCCCGCATGTTCATGTTCCCTGCCTGAGTGAGGAATAAGCCCTTGACCGAGTGGAGGCGTAGCAGGCGCTTCTCCATCAGGCGATAGCGGATACGTCTGTCACGGGTGATCAGGAGAAGGCCTGCGGCTCCAATGATCGGAAGCCAGACATCATCAAGATCGCCTCGCTGGATACAGGTGTCACAATGACCTGGGAAGACGACGTCGCCGCGTACCGCGGCGAGATTCTTCCCAAGCGGCAAGGTATTCTCGTCGATGAAGAATCGCGGCGTGACCGGGATCTCCCTGTCGCTCAGGCTGCCGTCTCCTGCCCATTGATCCGGCTCTCGTAGCGGATCGCGGCTTCGACATCGGCGACGGAGATGTCGAAGCCATCGGCGATGTCGGCGATCGAGTCCCCTCCTGCGAACAGGTCGTAGAGGTTCTCGGTGCGTATGCCGTGAACGACGGGTGCGCCGAAGTTGCGCAGGGGGTCGATGAGAACCGGGCTGGACTTGTCGTCCGGATAGATCCGGAGGGCTTCCTTGTCCTCAGGGGCAAACTCGACCTTTTCCACGAATGCGGCCGCGCCTGGCGCGAGGATGAGCTGGCCGTTTCGGACAACGACCATTGCAAGCTCGCGGTCAATACCGATCTCATCCTGGATCTCACGGACGAGCTCTCTGTTCGCGACGTATAGCTTGGCGTGGGCAAGCGGGTAAGGAGCACCGAGACGCTCCCGAAGGATCTGCACGACAGGGCGAAGATGCTGCAGGGAAACCCTGTGGCGTATCCGGTACTCACGGAGATAGCCAGCTTCGACGAACTCTCCCCAGGTGACAGCATCTTCGCCTGTCCGCTCCGGGCGGATGACCGGCTCATAGTCCACGCCACCGCGGGAGTAACCATCGATCCATCCGCGGAGCCGCGCCGATCGCACGCCGAGGATACGAGCCGCCTCGCTCATCGAGTAGACCTCGCGGTCCAAGACGGTGATCCCCATGCCTGCATCATGCCGCATCATTGCCGTGACATGACGCACGTCCCAGGGTTTGGGCCGAAATCGCTCACACCGAGGCTGCTGGGAGAACCTTCTTGGTCCTCGATGCGCCGGTGCCCGCCTCCCGGACGGGAGCCGTGCCCTTGCGTATCAGCTCGGGCCGTAGATCGGTCCGGGTGGGTCAAGGTCGGGGGACTCGCCCGGCTGGGCGTCCGGGCCGTGGCCGTCGGCCCATACCGTCCGGCAGTTCTCGCAGCGGACTCCTGGCCGTGGACCCTTGAGTGGGTCGTGCGGGACGCGGCGTCGCGCGGGCGGGGCACGCACCTTGATCCACGCCCCTGTTGTCGGGCGCTCTTTGGGAACGATGTGAATCCAGTGTTGTGGCAGGAGCATCAGATCCACATCGTTAAGAGCCTGTTGTGAATCTCCTGTCCGGGCGGTCTGGCGTGCCAGCGTGGCGGTCAATCCGCAGACATGTCGTAGCGCAGGACGTGGCGATCGGCGGGCAGGATTACGACATAGACCTCAGTCGGCCGCTCCTGTTGATCGAAAGTCGTTCGGAGCAGCCGACCCACGGGGACACCGGGCGCCAAGCGCAGCTGCGTCGACTCCTCCGTGGTAGGCATGCGCCACGTGATCTCATCCTCGTATCGGGTGGGGGTGTGGCCGAGGTCTTCGAGTACCTGATCGGTCCCCTCAACAACATCAGCCGGATTCATGATCTTGCTTCCCTCGACGATGTCGAGGGGATAGTAGCTGTCACCGAGTTGCAGGGGTTCGGCATCGGCGTACATCACACGTTGGCGCACTCCAACTGCCTGGCCGGGCTGTAGAGCGAGATGGGCGGCGATCTCATCGTCTGCCGGAATGACCTTCGTCGTGCTGATCTGCTTCGGTGTCTTGCCTTGGGCTTCGATCTGTTGGGCAAAGGTGTCGCGGCGGCGGTCGGCTTCGAGCCGCTTGCGTCGAGACCCCGTCAGCGATGCGTAGTACTTCATCGCAGGCTCGGCACGGACGAAGCTGCCACGTCCCCGTTGCGAGGTGACGAGCCCCTCGTTGCGCAGCAAGCCCAGCGCCAGTCGGACCGTGTTGCGGCTGGCGGAGTGGCGTTCCGCCAGCTCGGCTTCGGTTGGGACCCGGGCGCCGGGTTCCAACATGCCAGTGTTGATCTCATCACGGAGCAGAGCAGCAAGCTGGTGGTACAGCGGTCGCGGATCTGCCGGATTGAGGCTCACGTCGGTCCCTTCACCTGCACTGTTGTACCTACAGGCTAACAACCCTTGACGCCACCACCGTCCGCCCTGTATTACTACCATTGTTGGTACAACCCAACAACACTCAACTACGCAGAAAGTGACTCTGCCGGACGAGGTGGGGTTCGCCGAAGCCTTCGGCGACGTGGACGTCACCCTTGTCTTCCGGCCGGTCGCTGAGCTGGACCCGCCGTGGGCGCCCGGCGAAGCTGCCGGAGGAAAGCGAGCACCGTGAGCCGGCTCGTGGGCGCGGGCCCGGATCGAACCTGCGACCACTCGCTTGTAAGGCGCAGGCCGGCCCTTGCATCACCGGCTCCGGCGCGTCTGGTCATCGTGATCGTGCCTGCTTCAGGCTCTCCCCGCTGATCGTCAGAGGATGCCGGCGCAAGCTGGTCGATCCCGCCTGCGTTGGACCAGGTCATAGGGCGTCTCGATACCGTCGCACAGGGCTTCGAGGAGCCGAGTGCTCGATCGGGTCGTCGAGGCGTTCGGTTACCTGCTTCGTGTGGCGATGTCCTGATCGCTGACGGGCTGGGTCTGCCGGCCGCGCGACCGCATCTCGTCGAGTGCGTCGGCCAGGCAGAACTGGACCGCCCCGGGGCAGTCCCAGCCCATCTGGGACAGGATCGCCAGGGTGTCGTCCGGCTCGACGCCCAGCAGTGCCCCCCAGCGTTGTCGGGTCCGTGGG
>NZ_CAUVXI010000052.1:16872-27025 GCF_963555845.1 Protofrankia sp. Cas8
TCCTCGGGCAGCACGCCTTCGAGGAAAGCGCGGACGCTCGCGCCCCGGTAGGTCGTGTCCGCGAGTGGCATGCGCACGCCGAGGGGGGTGGAACCGGTGGCGAGGTAGGCGGGTTCGTAGGTGAACTCCGGCTCGGCGGTGGCGGAGGTCTGGGTGACGCGGCCGACCACGCCGCCGTACATGACCAGGAGCAGGTTCCGCACGGGCATCAGCGTGTGTCCCGCGCGGCGAGGGCGGCGAGCACCGCGCTCTCGGCGTCGCTGGTCTTGTGTTCGACCAGGTTCAGGCTGAGGCCGAGGGCGCCGAGCACGCGGAAGATCGGTTCGATGCTGGCCGCGGGGTGGCCGGTCTCGAAGCGGGCCAGCCAGGCGCGGGAGACACCGGCCTGGGCGACGAGGGCCTCCTGCGACAGGCCGCGCTGCTTGCGGGCCGCGCGCACCGCCGCGCCGAACTGGCGGGCGTTCATGATGTCGACCATCGCGGGGTCCTGTCCACGGTCATCGTCAGCCGGCATTGTCTTCGTTCGTAGACAGTACCTGTTGTCTGCGAACGAAGACAGCCTCCCCGGTATGGATCCGGGCGCGTACGCCGTCGGCGGCCTGGAGCGTGTCGGCGGCGGGCCGCGCGCTCCGCCACGCGCAGGACGACCGCCGCCGTCAGCTCCGGGAACTCGTCGCGGCGCTACCAGCTGGTGTACAGGTCGACGTCCCCGCTCGGGCGGGAACCCATCCCGTGGGCCTGGAGCGCGTAGCCACCGGCGAGCGCCAGCCCGTACCGCCCCCCAGCAGCCCGGATACCGTATCCGCGCCACTGGCACCGTGTTCGGTGGACGTCTGCGCGGACGTGGCGTCGGTGACCGTGGACTCCTCCCGGCTGCTGGGTGGGGGAACGTCCGGGGACCTGATCATCGATCTGGGTCCCGCCCGTCCCGGCGTGGGGCTCGGGCTCGGCCTGGCCGCCGTCGTCCTGCACTGACGGCGCGGATTTGCCCGCTCCCGACGGCACGCGCCGAGCGACAGACTCCGGGTACCGGTCGAGCCCGTCCTGGAAACCCCCACCGATCCTGTCACCGGCGGCCGATCCGATGCTGCGCGGCGGCCGGTGACCTCCGGCGCGCCGCGCAGCGGGGGATCACAGGCCAGGGAACGGAGGGAACGAGCACACCGGCGGCGATGCCGTGGCCGTGCCCTTGATGACACTGACGCCGGTTCCGGAAAAGGACAGGTCGGTTGCCGCCGCGGTGATCTTCGCGTATGCGGCGGTGGTTGTGGTGACGTCGAGGGTGACCTGGTCGAGCGTCACGCCGAGTGGATGGGCGGCGTCCAGTCCGACGAACGTGGACGATGCCTTGGCCGGGGAGCCGGTGGCGACAAGGCCGCTGATGATGATCCGGATGAAGTAGGGCGTGCCGGTGCCGGTGCCGTTGGCGTAGTGGGTGTCGAAGACGATCGGTGCCTTGGTCGCGGTGATGCAGGTGTTGGTGTAGGCGATGTCGGACACGGTGCCGCCGTTGGCGGGGGAGCTCTTGATCCGGATGCCGTTGCTCGACCCGCTGGCGGTGCCCCACGGATCGGTGCCGGTGAGGGTGTTGTCCTCGACCAGGACGTTGCTGACCCCCGCCGAGGTCTCGCTGCCGATGGAAATGCCGTGGGTGCCGTAGAAGTGGTTCCCGGCGATCGTGATGTTCTTGCTGGCCTGGTTGCCCTTGATCGCAATGCCGTCGTCCCCGTCGGCGATGTACGAGTCGCGGATGGTGACGTCGGTGGCGCCGGCCGGGTCGATTCCGTCGGTGTTCCGGGCGGTGGCCGGGGTCTTGATCCGCACCCCCCAGACGGTCAAGCCGGTGCCGCCGGAGTAGACGAGATGGAAATTCGCCGAGTTGAGCAAGTCGACGTCGTAGACGGTGAAGTTGTCGGAGTTGTTCGCTTGCATCAACCGTGGGCTCTGCTGGTTGCCGCCGCTGACCTGGGCCTGGTGCGCCAGATCCCACCAGGTGGTCGATGTCCCCAGGACGGTGGTGTCGCCGCGACCGTCGATGCGGCCCTGGCTGCCGTCGGCCGCCCGCTGACCCTCTACGCCGGCGTTGGCGCCGGACACGGTGATGAACACGGTGCATCCGCCCAAGCCCGCGGCCACGGTCCCGCACGTCGGCTTACCGCTGACCTGGTAGTCGGCGGGGTTGCGGGAGGCGTACAGGGTGACCCCGCTGTCGAGCACCAAGACCACGCCCCGGCGGAGCGTCAACGGCCCGGACAGGAAGTCTGCGTAGCCGCCGGCCGAGCTCAGGCGGACGCCCACCGACGCCGAGCCGGCCTGGGTGCACCCGTCGATGGTCTTCTGGATCCTGGCGGTGTCCGGCGGAGCGCTCTCCTGGGCGGCGGTGGCGGCGCGGCTGGTCAGGGTGAGGGTTGAGGCCACAGTGGCGCAGATCTTGGGCAGGACCGGCTGGCTGACCGTGCGGGTGTCGCCGGTGGCCGACCCGGCCGGGGACGCGCCGGCCGCGGTGGTCGAACCGGACGTCGGCGTGGTGGAAGCGGACGTCGGCGTGGGCGAGGCCGTCGAGGTGCCGGCGGTTGCGCCGCTCGGGTTCCAGCCGTCGGTGCCGGCCAGGTAACTCGCCGCGGTGTACGCGATGGCCTGTGCGTCCGTGAGCTGGGGCCGGTTGGCGTTCACCGTCGCTCCCGGGCCGGAGTTGTGGTATTCGGCGAACCGCGCCGACTTCCAGGAGAAGCCGGACATGTCCGTCCATGGGCCCGCCGTCTTGATTGCGGCGGGCAGCACGGTGTCGCGGATCACCACCTGAGCGACGGCGGACGGCGTGGGGTGCCACGGTCGGCCCAGGTACTCGGTGTCGACCGCGCCGGCGGCGTCGACGGTGCTGTTGGTGATCAGGAACCCGTACTTCTTCGACACATCGGTGTTCGCCGCGGTCAGGACGCCGTTAGTGCCGCCGGAGGAGGCGCCGCGGTCGGTCATCTGGAGGTTGACCCGGTCGAAGACCGCGGTCGCGTTGCCGAACAGGAAGTCGACGGTGCCCGCGACGATGTCGTTGCGGAAGTACTGCCGGGTCTGCGCGGTCGCCGAGGGCGACCACGCCAGCAGGGTGTCCTGGGTGCTGATGATCCGGTCGTTGGTGTACACCTGCCGGTCGCCCTCGGCGGCCAAAGCCACGGCCTGCGTGTTCGTGATCGACGGGTTGGCGGCCGGGTTGAACGAGTTGGCGATCGTGATCCCGGTGACGGTCAGGTCGGGCGCCTTGAAAGTGGCTGTGGCGCTGCCCTCGGTACCGTAGGTGCCGCCACCGGGCTTGGCGGTGCCCGAGGCGTTCCCGAAGGTGATGACAACGTCCTCGGGGTTGCCGGTGGCGCCCTTGATGGTCAGCCGGGCCTTGGTGGCCGGCACGCTCACCACCTCGTGGTAGGTGCCCTTGGCGACGATGATCGTGTGCGCCGCGCCGTCGGCGGGTACCGCATCAATGGCAGCCTGCACGGTGCGGTACTGCCCCGAGCCGTCCACCGCGACCGTCACCGTCGACGCGCTGCCCGGATCGGGCATACACGAAGTCACCACGACCCCGACGCCCATCACCAAGACGGCCGCCACGCCCCGCAGCAGCCCGCGGCCCCGCGCTACCCGGCTCCCCAGCCGTCGCGGCACCCCGGCCTCGGGCACCAACCCACCGACCTGCGCCGTTCGCTTCCGGACACCGCACTGAACCACTCGTGCCTACCCTTCACCACCGTGCCCGCGATCGCAGGCCTGATGTCGCAGATCCCCTCCCCCCGAGCCTTCAGTCGCCCCGGCAGCCAGCAAGGTTGCCACCCGATCGCATTCGGCCATCCGCGACGGCCAGAGGACCGATCCGGCGGCACGCCCCTAGGCGATCCGAGTGTCGGCCACTCCCGCGACCGAAGGAACACGCAGGGTAAAACGGACACATGGAGCAACCTGGACATTACGGTAAACGACTAGCAGGCATGGAAAGAACCTCGCCATCTCAGACTCCGCCCTCCGGAATCCGTCACCGACTGCGCCTTTCGACGTCCGGACGGCGCATCACCGCCGCGGCCGCCGTGGGGACCTTCGCTGTGACGGTCCTCGCGGTGACCGCCTGCACCCCGACCCTGGCCCCCACTCCTACCCAGACAGCGACCCAGACACCGACCCCCACACCGTCGTCGTCGCCGTCCGCCACCCCGGTGGGGACCCCGACGCCTTCGCACACCGCGACCCCGTCCGTACCGGTGTCCGGTGACTGCGGGCGGACGGCGGGCACCTCGCCGACGACGAGGATCACCGAGGTCAGCCTGGGGTCCCAGGTGGTCAGCTTCGCGCCGCAGGGCGACACCGACCCGTTGCCGGCCGCGATCGCCACGGCGCCGGGCGGAGGGTCGTGGCTGGCCTGGTTGGGCACCGACTCCAAGGCCCACCTGGGCAAACTCGACTGCAGTGACCAGTTGGTCGGTACCCCCGCGCCCGTGGACGGAATCGACCTGCAGGACATCAAGGCCGATGCCGACGGTGTGGTGGTCCTGCTGACCCGTCCCGGCCCGCTGGGCAGCGGGACGCTGTGCCGCGGGACCTCCAGCCCGACCAAGTCCATGTGGATGGTCCGCTTCGACAACTCCGGCCGGCAGCTGTGGGAGCGGCAGGTCACCAACCTGAGCAGCAGCCTCGGCGGGTACGATCCCGGGGCCCTGTTCGTGTGGTGGTACAACCACCACGGCACCCTGGCCTACGACGGCACCAACTACGCCGCCTACTTCGAGGCGGCGATCACCGTGGCCAACGGCAGCTGCGTCGACATCCACGAGGGTGACCGGATGCAGGTGGTCAACGCCACCACCGGCTCCCCGGTCTCCGGACACGACAGTTTCGACTGGGGCTGCAGCCACGCCTGGGACTCCCACATCACCTGGGACGCCCGGACCGGCCACTTCGCAATGGTCTGCGCCACGGACAACAACTGCCGCATCGCCCGCCCCGACACCGGCCAGACCGTCGCGCCTGGGGTCTGTGACGGGACCCTGTTCGGCGGCAACATCGTGCTGGCCGGTACCCGGGGCTACTGGACTGCCTGGAGCAACGGCAACCAGGCGCGGCTGGAGCACTTCTCCACCGGCGCGTCCGACCAGACGGTCCTCACCGCCGACAGGACCGAACACTCACACCTGGTCGCTTACGGCGCCGCCAGGATGCTCCTGACCTGGCAGTCCGGATCCTCGATCGCCGCCCAGGTGTACGACTCCACCACCGGCAAGGCCGTGGGCGGCCAGTTCACGATCGCCGTGCCGGACCACACCTACGTCGAGGCCAAGGACTACACCGACGGCAGCGTCGCCTTCCCTGCCGCCGGCACCTCCGGCACCTCCATCCGGATCGTGCGGGTCATGCCGCTCAACTGACACCACAGGAAAGGGGCAGATGGCGGACACGCTGGAGGCCGCGTTGGATATGGATCCGCTGACGGGGACGTCGGGCGAGGCCGCCGATCCCGGTGTGCTGCTGACCTCGTCCCCAGGGAAGTCCGCTCGAATCTCGGTTATCAGTAGGGAGAGGGTGTTTGACTGCCTCCATCAACCCGGTACGGGATACTGGGACAGCACCTGGGCTTCGACACGCTTTGTAAGCGATGCTGGAGACGGCTGCCCGTCCGGAAAGGAACCCATGGACCTCGCGGAGAGATACCAGGCTCTGGTAAATAGCGCGACGCTGGTCGCCGAGTCCGCCGAGGATGCCTACCGGCTGGGCGCCCTTGACCGTATCCTCAAGCCCTGGATCCGGAGCTCGCTCGACTCGCTGGGTGGTCTTTTCGCCAGCTGTGACACGAGCCATCAGCTGGCCGAGGATACAAGAGCACTAGCCACAACGGCCGCCAGCTACTCGGAGCTGCGGGAACAGTTGTTCTCCGACATCCACCACCTGCGTCCGGAGCCGCCCTGGCGAACCGTTGCCCGGGGGGCGATGGCGATCCGGGCACAGTCCGCGGTGCTGCTGAGACAGCCGACCTTCGTCCTGCGACGTCTCGACGCCGGGTTGAACGTCCCGGGCGCGAGGACCTGGGAATTCGCGGTGATCACCAAGCCGTCCGACCCCATGGACAAGGGCACATCGTTCGTGGTCATGGTGTCTGCCGACGACCAGCAGACCGGAGTTCCCATCGCGGTGTCGAAAGAACTCGAGAGCGAACGTGCCTGGTACCAGCAGCTGGAGTACGGCTTCTACTCCCTTGGGATCAGACCCGCCCTGACCGCCCTGCAAGATCCGGACCGTCACCTCAAACGGCCCACCGACGACGGGGATGTCCTTTGACTCACGTCCTCAGACAGGCTGCGGGCGCTTCTATGTTTGTTAGAGCGACCGGCAATAGGGGACGCGGCGCCGCGGGGCTCATCGTCCGGTAAAACGGCGCAGCCCACGCACCACAATAAGAGCCGTTCAATCTTGGTAGGTAAGTGTTCGGTGATGCCGTGGAGGGCACGCGGAGAGCCCGGCCGGTGTGTGCCGGTCGGGTGCGCGTCGGTGAGGCGTTGGTGGCGAGCCGGTAAAAGTTGTCCTGCGGCCACCAGGCGGCCAGCAGCCAGACGATCGACAGATGGGCCAGCGTGGAATGATGTCACTATCCGCACATCGTGGAGTCCGCCGAGAAGCCGCTGCGCGGGGCTTCGTCTACTGGCCCGGCGGAGGTTCCCACAACTCGAATCGGGTCCCCTCCGGATCAACGGCCCAGCCGAACCGGCCGTACCCGGACTCCTCGACAGCGTCGATCACCTCGACCCCTTCGGCACGCAGTTGGGCGAG
Organism: Protofrankia sp. Cas8; assembly: GCF_963555845.1. Lineage (NCBI taxonomy): Bacteria > Bacillati > Actinomycetota > Actinomycetes > Frankiales > Frankiaceae > Protofrankia > Protofrankia sp. Cas8. Next base: position 23,674 of record NZ_CAUVXI010000052.1, read on the forward strand.
CATTGCGTCCAGATCGGCCACCCGGAAGTTAACCATGAACGCTTGCTCGCGCCGACCGAAGTAGTCGGTATCCCCGTCGAAGATCGCCCAGGTGGTTGAGCCGCCCGGCTCCCAGCTAAACTGGACGCCGCCGAAGTCGGCCAGGTCGAAGCCCAGATGAGTCGCATACCAGGCCCGAAGGCTCGCGGCTTCCCCTGCTCGTTGGAACACTCCGCCGATGCCGGTCACCCTCTCCATCCACCAACAGTAGCCGACCTCGATACCGCCACCGTGAAACACAGCCCGACCTCAATCGTGCTCACCCTTGTAAGAGTGCCCGACAACAGGGGAGTGGATCAAGGAACGGGGATGGGGTGCGGGCGTCGCGAGACGGAGGAGGGAGGCACCGGAGGTGTTGGGTGTCGACCGACGGAGCCGGGGTACCCCGTGCATCGCGCAGCGATGGATGGGGAGCGATGTGGCGAGGTGCGTGCCCCGGCCCCACGACAGCGCGTCCCCTGTTGCCGGTCGCTCTAAGTAGCAGCGGGCCAGGGTCGCGCGGTGGAGCTGTGTGCTCAAGCAGTCGCCTGCCGTCTGGTTGAACCGTGTGTGCGGGCCTGCATATGCGTGCGATGTTCACGGTTCTTGTCCGCTACTGGTTGGTCGATGTTCGTGGGAGACTGAAGCGGGTAGGTCGAACTGGTGTGAGGAGGGAGCCCGTGAGTGTCGCACTTGTCGAACATGTCGGCCCGTGGACGATCGCGGACGTTGAAGCTCTCGCCGGTACTGGCGACCATTCCCGATACGAGCTGCTTACGCCGGGTGTCCTAACGGTGAGTCCGGCTCCTGGGACCCCGCACCAACGAGCGTCGCGGCGGTTGGCGAACCTACTCGAGGCCGCGGCCTCGACCGCCGGCGCGGCCGTGGAAGTGCTCGAAGCGGTGAACGTGGAGGCACCTGGCGGCCGGTTGGCTGTGCCGGATATCGCCATCGTCGAGCGGAAGTTCGCGGCCACCGACCCGATCCGGTACCCGGTGGGTACCGTGCTGGCGGTCGTCGAGATCGTGTCGCCCGGCAGTGAGCCACAAGACCGGATGATCAAACCGCAGCTCTATGCAGACACGGGCATTGCCGTGTATTGGCGGTTCGAGCTGGCGCCGAAACCGCACATCATCGTCTCCGAGCTCCGGCGTAGCCTGTTCGTCCATACGATCACCGCCTCAGCTGGCGAGCGGACGGTAATCCCCTGCCCGTTCCCGGTCGACCTCGACCCCGCTGAACTTGCTCGGCAGTAACCGCAGAACCGATCTGAACGGTCATGAGAGGACCTGGTCATTGCCCGACTGCACCAGCCGGACAAGCAACGGGTCCAGCTAGGAACGTCAGCCGCGCCGGCCTGCGTCGCCCGCTGGCTGCTGCGCGGGATGACGATCAGCGTGGCCGCCGACGCCGGCGACGGCGGCCTTCCCGCCGGCCCCTCCATCTGACGATCGACCCACGGCGACGGTCGACACCGGCGGATAGCCAGACTGTCACGAGGGTGAACCGTCCGTCTCAACCTCGGGCGTCCTCGTCAGCCTCCTCTGGCCTCTTGACCCGGCCCGCCTCGCGCAGCCGATGCGGCCGACTCGAGGCGACGGAGCAGATCCGCGAACACCGGGTGGTCTTCGAACTGGCCGGGCAGCATGCCGTCCAGGACGTGGGGGAAGCGGCGGAGAGCGGGAACCGCGTCCGAACTGGCCGGCCGGATGTCCGGCGGATCCACGCCGTACCACCGGGCAACACTCGCCAGCAGTGGGTCCGGCTCGCCTGCGACGAGTATGACTACGGCTCTGTCCTGCGCGTTCTGGTCAAGCATCATCTCCAGCTCGCCTGTGACGCCGGGGGTAATGCTACTCAACGCCATTAGAATCACCTCGGCGCTCTCGATGAGTGCCCGGACCACTCCCTGCCAGTTTTCATGAGGAAGTTCGAGCATCGGGATAGACGTTCGGAACCACGACAGCGTGTCGACGGGATTGGCGCCCGCCATCACTGGCGCTCGACCGCGTAGGGCATCTGCCACCCTGCCTTCGATTGTTTCCGTAGGATGGTCGACAATTCCGCTCTGAATCCTCACGCGATGGTGGAGCGCCGGCTTCCCGCGCGTCTCGAGGGAGAGCGCCTCGAGATCGAAACTTCTCAGGAAGAGTACGAAAGGTCGTCCCAACCGCCGCCGTTCGAGGACGGTCCGCGTGGCGGTTCGATGCTGTGCCTCATATTTCTCCCCCATCCTTTCCTCGAGCGCGAGGGTATCCTTTTCCAGTGCCCGGACGGCATGATGGTTGCGGACGATCGCGACGGTGAAGAGTGTCCCGTACACAAGGACGGCCGGCAGGAGGACGCATGTGCGGAACAGTCGCGTTGAGGGCAAGTCGAGATAATCGAAGGCGAGAAGCACCCCTACAAACACCGGTGGTACGAAGGCGACCGCATCTGTGGCTCGGCGATAAATCCAGAACAGGACGAACGCGCCGAATGCTGCGAGCGTCAGCACCGTGGCGACCAGTCGTGCGGGTGCCGCGAATGGGAAGAAGCTGCCACCGAGCACCTCGGTGACGCCAACAAGAACCGGTACAACCAGGCCGAGGTGGATCCGATCACGTTGTTTCGTCAGGTCAAAATCGGTGGCGGTCGCAACCGCAAGTCGCTCTCGGTGGCGGGGCCGGTCCAGCCCGAGGAAAAATCGCGCGTCGACGCGGGCTGCAACGCCGTGATCATCACATGCCGGCCCGGTCCTCCCAGGCGCGTCGGATCGGGGCGGGCAGCACCAGCTCCGGCCACGCGTCAACGAGCAGCGCCCCGTCGATGTAGCCGAGGATGTCCTCCGCCCGGCCTTCCCGCAGGACGATCTCGTACAGCCGGTGGCGCTGCTGCCGGTCCGCGAGGTCGTAGGTCCGCTCCGGGTCCGACCAGTTGAGATGGGTGGGCAGCCGGACCAGGGCCAACGCCTGGCGCAGCGGGAGCCGGGGCAGCCGGTCCGGCACGGCGAACGGCCGGCCGCGCTCGTCCACCACGACCTCGAACCGGGGCAGCGGCGTGATGTCGAGCCGGAAGCCCGCCGCGGCCAATCGACAGCGGGATCTCTCGTCTGCACTGTTTATCCAGGTCGTGGGCCGGTTCGTGCGCATGCGAGGTGTCGAGGATGAAACATGCGCTCGCCTGTTCATCCCGTCGATCAACCCACTTCTCGGCTATGCCAAGGACATCGAGAAGACCGTTGAGGCAGTCATCGCCGACGAGGAACAGAAAGTCCGCGACCGCCAGAACGACGACGATCGCGGCGGAGGATCTGGTCTACACGCTGCCACGCCTCTGGCGGGATGGGTCCGAG
>NZ_CAUVXI010000052.1:27354-29293 GCF_963555845.1 Protofrankia sp. Cas8
CCTGTGGGACACGCTGGCAGTCGGGATCCATGCGATCAGTTCGGGTAACACCGTGGCGGGGATCGGATCGGCGATCCCCGCATCGGCGGCGTAATCACCTACACCGGCGGCCGGGTGTCCCAGCCCGACTCGGCCGGCGGCTCCGAGCCCGGCCCGTGGCCCGGCGCCCAAACTTTCCGTAGCGGCTTGCCGTGCGGGCAGGTCCCCGTCTCGGGGATCGGCTCCACAGCACCGGTGGAGCGGAGTTGGGCGCCGCGGCGGCGCCGGCATTTGCTGCACGCGACAAGTGCCAGCATCGGGACGACCGGGGTCTCGCCGGCTGGGGCCTCATCCATTAGTTCTTCTTGACCTTCCCGCTGCCGCTACAGGCAGCGCATGTCCGCTCCTGCGTGCCGCTGAACCCGCCGCCCTCGTCCGTTTCAGCCCGATCGAAGGCCACAACGCCGGCACCGTTGCATGTCGTGCAGTTGGCGAACTCGACCTCCCGGACATTCGTCTTCGCGGTGGCGTCCTTGCCGCCGCGCTTCACGCCGTCTCGACCGGTGCTTGCGCCTCCATCGGTACTACCCCGCTTGTTCCACGCCATTGCATGCTCCTTCCGTGTCTGTTCCGTTACAGATTTAAGGGTAATCCTGTGATCGCTCGGACGAGGTGGGGCCTGGACGATACGGTGCGTGGCGGCGCCGCTCGCCTTACCTGCGCCGGGCCGATCGTCGCCCACCGGACCGGATGGGTACGGCTGGCCGTCGGGATCCCGATGGGAGTACACGAGCGGCCCGCGCCAACCGTCGGGGACGGGGCAAGGCGGACCGGCGCGCGTTCGTGACGGAGCTCCCCGGGTGGCACGGACTGGCTGGGATTCGCCCGGCGGGGTGACGGCAGGACGTAAAAGATCGCCGCTCCGCAGGGGGGTTACGGGAGTAACAAACGGTTACCCCTGTACCGGATACCGGGAGGAACACCGCGATGGGTGAGGGCATGGCGGCGCGGCTGTTGGAGCGACCGGATCCGGAAACTGCGTACGCTGCGTGAACAGGCTCGCCGCGAGCAACAGGCCCGCCGCTACGGCCTACCCGACCTGTCGGAGGTGGCGGACACGGACAGACGGGAGTTCATCCAGTCAGCGCAAGCGCCGCAGACGCACCGTGGGGGTTCGGGGGGCTCGGCCCCCCGGTGGGCATCGCGGCTGGTGGCGGGCTTGATCAAAGACCAACGAGCATGCGGAACCAGCACGTGGGCGCGGCAGGGATCGAACCTGCGACCCTCTTCGCCACGATCCACGTTACGAGCTTGGGAAACCTGTGCGGTTACCGTTGCTGACCTGATCCAAAGCACTCCCGCCCAGGTCAACGGCGGTTCGGTACCCACCACAGGACACCGATGGGACCACATGCTGACCACTGCTACGGGCACGCGGCGGGCACGCCGTCCGGCTAACCCGCCTCGTTAGGGCAGCGCCCTTGCTGGCTGGCATGTCCGGAGTTGCCCGTGCACGCGGTGGACGTGAGAGCTGTCTCCGTCTCCTCTGTCTGGTGATGTCTGTCGACTGGCCTTGCGTGGGTCGGCGCCATGCGCTGTCGGAACGGCGGCCCTGGTCTCGTGCTGCGGGTGCCTGAGTCTACGATCATTGTTGGGTACGGGTCAGTCCGAGGCCCGGCGGTGGGAAAGGGGGATGTACGATGATCGTTTACCACAACCGCCGACACGCCGACGAATGCGGGAGGTTGTGGTGGGCGATCGACATATGCTGTGACCTGCTGCGATGTGACACCGATAGATCATATAGCCATGATCCTAAGGGTCTTCGGATGGAGGTTGTGGTACGATCTTGCATCAGCGCAGGTCAGCGGGTGTACAATTCGGACAGCGGTGCCCGCGATCTACAAATCCGAGTCGGATTGAAACCTCTCTACTTTTTGAAAACCCTGTGCAGGGCTGG
>NZ_CAUVXI010000052.1:29754-30335 GCF_963555845.1 Protofrankia sp. Cas8
AGTGCTCCCCGAACATGCGCTGGAGCAGCGTGTGGTGCCCGCGATCTACAAATCCGAGTCGGATTGAAACCTCGAGCAGCGCGTAAGCCAGGCGGCTGTCGAAGTGCCCGCGATCTACAAATCCGAGTCGGATTGAAACCTCTCCCGTACCCGGGATGGCGCCTTCCAAGTGTGCCCGCGATCTACAAATCCGAGTCGGATTGAAACTGTCGGAGCCCGTGTCGTGCGGGGCAGATGGGGTGCCCGCGATCTACAAATCCGAGTCGGATTGAAACTTGAGCTTCAGAGAACATCCGCTCTTTGGAAGGTGCCCGCGATCTACAAATCCGAGTCGGATTGAAACTGTGCCGGGGTCCGTTCAGGGCAGATGGGGTGGGCGTGCCCGCGATCTACAAATCCGAGTCGGATTGAAACGTAGAGGCGTGTGGTGCGATATGCTAGGCAGGTGCCCGCGATCTACAAATCCGAGTCGGATTGAAACCTTCGGAAAGCTCGGCGTAGGGCCTCATGAGATCGTGCCCGCGATCTACAAATCCGAGTCGGATTGAAACCTCGGCAACGCAGGAAGGGGGAGCCTAAGT
>NZ_CAUVXI010000053.1:0-17137 GCF_963555845.1 Protofrankia sp. Cas8
CTATCTGCCGACGATGCTCACCACGGCGGAAATCGCCAAGGAGATGTTCGTCTCGGTGAACACCGTCAAGACACACCTGAAGAGCATCTACCGCAAGCTGGACGTGGCGCGGCGGCGCGATGCCGTGCAGCGCGCCCGGGCGCTTCACCTCCTGTGACAGTCGCCCTCGCGTGCCGGTAGCCCTCGCGTGCCGGTCGCCCTTGTGCGCCGGTAGCCCTCCTGTGACAGTCGCCCTCGCGTGCCGGTTGCGGGCCGCGTACGGGTACCGGCCGGGTACGGGTGCCCGGTGCCGTGAGTTCCCTGACATTGCCGTCGCTGCTTCCTCACCCGGCATGGAGGATGCGCTACCCGCGGTCGTGGCCGGATTATAGTCCTCGCGGCGCTGGGCGACGGCATCCGATCGTGGGATGGGGTGTGTCGTTCGCGACGGGTGGAGGACCGGCGGCTTCGCCCGGTTCTGCGGACGCGGCGCGGAGGTGGCGCAATGGACCAGGTGCTCGACCGGATGGAGCTGCCGCTTTCCGGCGTCGAAGTCGAGTTGGTGAGCTCGCCGGTCGGACTCCTGCACTGGCGGCTCAGGTCCGCGGATGCGTTTTCGGACGTTCTCGATCATCCGCTCGAACGCACCCCGATTCTCGGCTGGCGCCAGGGCACCACGTCGGTCGAGGGGCGCCGGCCGCCGGTGCCGTTCACGGTCGCGTGGGGGTCGCTGCTGGGCGGGCGTGGACCCCTGCGGGTCGTGCTCGTCCGCCGTCGCCGCTTCCGGGCTACCGTGCAGCGTAACCTTGACCCCATGACCCTCGGTGGCGCGTTTTGGATCACCGAGACCGAAGGTTCGTTCGAGCAGCTGGTCGTGTCGGATGGGACGATCGTCGAGAGTCGCGACCTAGGGCCTGATCCGACTGCAGCTCGTCGCCCCCCGAGCACACGGAGAGAAGCATGATCGTTTCCTCTTTGGTCGACTGGGCGTGGCGAGCCCGTCAGAAGACCTGAAATAGGTTCTTGCTACCGGGTGAACTTTTCGTGGATGTATCCATCGGGCAAAGTCCGGCCGACGAGATGTTTCTTTGCGCCTATTAACCTGTTGCGCTCTCCGTCGGTTGGACCTGCCGTATGCCGGTTGGCCGGGAAACAGCCGTCGGCGTTTCCCGGCTGCGGGATGCTCGCGCGGGTCCAGTGGGCAAAGTTTGTTGTGCCTCCGATGGTTTTCCGTTGCTTTTCATGGTGTGATATGGTCGATATCGTAAAATCAATTCTATGTCAACGGCTTTATGGCGAACAGGTACATGGTCATCGGGTTTGTTCTGATACGGCCAGAGTGGCCGTGGCAATGCGCGCCGTGGGTGTTTTCATGCGGCGAGTTCCGGCGGCGGCGCCGCCTGCATCCGTTCGTGGGATTGCCGTCTGTGTCCGGTCGCTCTTAAACCCAACCCGCGCGGGCGGCATGGCGAGAACGCGCTGTGACCCTCCGCCCTCAACTGTCAGTGTTCCGCCCACGGCGCCTCGTCGACGGGTTGGCGGAGGGTCAGGAGGGATTGTCCAATGAGCATCAGTACGTCTCCAAACCCGCAGGCCCGGGAACGGGACCTTGTCATTGGCGTCACTCCGTTCACCGAGCCGGACGCGAGATTGGCTGCCGCCGTGACCCGGGCCGGTGGCCTCGGAGTTCTCGACCTGGGGCGCGACGCGGCGGCCGCGCGCACCGCGCTCGCCGACACGGCACGCTGGGCCCGGGGCCCGTTCGGGGTGCGGGTTCCCGCCGGCTGCTCGACCGAGCCGGGCGATCTGCCGGCCGCGGTGGACACCATCGTTCTTTCGTCCGACCTTCTTTCATCCGACCGGGCCTCGGTCGCCGGCTCGACCGGGGCGCGGTGGGACGTCGTGATCGCCTCCGCCGGGGGTCGCCGTCGCGTCCTGGTCGAGGTCACCTCGGTTGTACAGGCGCGGGCGGCGGTCGAGGCCGGCGCGGACGGCCTGATCGCCCGGGGTTGTGAGTCGGGTGGTCGGGTCGGTGACCTGACCACGTTCACACTGCTTCAGCATCTGCTGCACGCCGAGCTGGACCGCCCGGTGTGGGCCGCCGGTGGGATCGGCCCGCACACCGCCGCAGCCGCGGTTGCCGGCGGAGCGCACGGGGTCGTGCTCGACGTCCAGCTCGCCCTGGTCCGGGAGATGGAACCGCGGACCGATGTGGCTGCCGCCATCCGGGCGATGGACGGCAGCGAGACCACGGTCATCGCCGGGCATCGTGTCTACGTCCGCCCGGACCTGCCGGTCGCCCACCTTGATGGTCACGATCTTGACACGACCGCTGTCGCCAACCGGCTGGGTGCCCGTGACCTGCGTGCGCAGTTCCTGCCGGTCGGCCAGGACGGAGCCTTCGCGGCCCTGCTCGCTGATCGTCACATCACCGCCGGCGGGGTCGTCGCAGCGGTCCGGGAGGCGATCAGGGAGCATCTCACCGCCGCCGCGCGGCTCGCCCCGTTGGCCCCTGGCGCGCCCTTCGCGGTCGACCGGGGTCTGCGCGTTCCGGTCGCGCAGGGGCCGATGACGCGGGTCAGTGACCGGGCCCAGTTCGCCAGGGCGGTGGCCGACGGTGGTGGCCTGCCGTTTCTCGCCCTTGCTCTGCTGAGCGGGCCCGAGGCCCGGACGCTGTTGGAGGAGACCGCCGCTCTGCTCGCCGGTGCACCGTGGGGTGTTGGAATACTCGGATTCGCCCCGCCGGAGATCCGTTCCGCCCAGCTGGAGGCGGTCAGCGCCGTCCGTCCGCCGTGCGCGTTGATCGCGGGTGGGCGTCCGTCCCAGTCGGCCCCGCTGGAGGCGGCCGGCATCGACACCTTCCTGCATGTGCCCTCGCCGGGTCTGCTCGGCCGATTCCTCGCCGACGGTGCCCGCAAGTTCGTCTTCGAGGGACGCGAGTGCGGTGGCCACGTGGGCCCACGCGCGAGCTTTCCGCTGTGGGAGGGCCAGATCGCGGGGCTGTTGGCCCATGGCGAACGGGTGGCCAAGGAGGACGGGCAACAGGCCGGCACCGAGTTTTTCGAGGGTGTGCATGTGCTGTTCGCCGGCGGCGTGCACGATGCGCGGTCCGCGGCCATGGTTGCGGCAGCCGCGGCGCCGCTGGTCGAACGCGGCGCCCGGATCGGGGTCCTGATGGGCACCGCCTACCTGTTCACCGCCGAGGCGGTTGAGTCAGGGGCGATCCTGCCCGGGTTCCAGCAGGCCGCGGTGGACTGCGAGGGCACCGTGTTGCTGGAGACCTCGCCGGGCCACGCCACCCGGTGCGTGCAGTCGGACTTCGTCCGCGCCTTCGACGAACGCAAGGCCGAACTGCTCCAGCGGGGGTTGACTCGCGCGCAGGTGTGGGAGGAGCTGGAACGCCTTAACCTCGGCCGGCTGCGGATCGCGAGCAAGGGGTTGCGTCGCGAACGCGGGCGGCTGGTCGCAGTCGACCCCGAGGCCCAGCGCCGTGAGGGCATGTTCATGATCGGGCAGGTGGCGGCGCTGCGGTCGGAACGGACCACGGTGGGCGCCCTGCACACCCAGGTCACCGAGGGCGCGACCCAGGCCGTGGCCGCCAGGGTCGCTGCGCTCGGTATCGACACGAGTGCCGTCGGCGGCGGCGGGTCGTCCGGCGTGGCAGGTGCGCGGCATGAGGTGCGCGAGGTCGCCCGTCCGCTGGATGTCGCCGTCGTCGGGATGGCCTGTGTGTTCCCGGGTGCCGCCGACGCGGACGAGTACTGGGCCAACATCGTCGGCGGCCTGGACGCGGTCACCGAGGTGCCCGGTAGCCGCTGGGACCCGAATCTCTACTACGACCCGGATACGGGCCCGCGCGACGCGGGGCGGCGGGTGCCGTCCAAGTGGGGTGGGTTCCTGGCCCCGCTGCCGTTCGACGCGCTGAGTTTCGGGATCCCACCGAAGGCGTTGAGCAGTATCGACCCCGGGCAGCTGCTGGCCTTGGCCGTGGCTGCCCGGGCCCTGCGCGACGCCGGATATGACGACCGTCCGTTCGACCGGTCGCGGACGTCAGTGGTGTTCGGCGCCGAATCCGGCGCCGACCTCGCCTCCGCGTACGGCTTCCGGTCCACCTACCCGAGCGTGGTCGGCCCGGTTCCGCCCGCGCTCGACGAATGCCTGCCCACCCTGGACGAGAACTCCTTCCCCGGTCTGCTCGCCAACGTCATCGCCGGCCGGATCGCCAACCGCCTCGATCTCGGTGGGGTGAACTACACGGTGGACGCGGCATGCGCGTCCTCGCTGGCCGCACTCGACGCCGCATGCAAGGAGCTGGTGGCCGGCACCTCCGACCTCGTGCTCTGCGGCGGTGTGGACACGCATAACAGCGTCCATGACTTTCTGCTGTTCTCCTCCGTCCAGGCCCTGTCACCGACCGGCCGGTCCCGCAGTTTCGACGCGGCCGCCGACGGCATCAGCCTGGGCGAGGGTGTGGCCGTCGTCGTGCTCAAACGGCTTGCCGACGCCGAACGCGACGGTGACCGCATCCATGCTGTGATCAAGGCGGTGGCCGGATCGAGCGACGGCCGGGCGCTGGGCTTGACCGCTCCGCGCAAGGCAGGCCAGGTGCTGGCGATGCAACGGGCATACGCCCGAGCCGGCATCTCCCCGGCCGACGTCGGCTTGGTCGAGGCGCATGCAACCGGCACGGTCGTCGGTGACCGGACGGAGCTCGCCGGCCTGACCGAGGTCTTCACCACCCACGGGGCGGCGCCGGCGAGCTGCGCGGTCGGTTCGGTGAAGTCCCAGATCGGGCACACCAAGTGTGCGGCCGGCCTGGCCGGTCTGATCAAGACGGTGAAGGCGCTGGAAACCGGGGTGCGCCCGCCGACGCTGAACCTCACCCAGCCCAATCCCTACTGGGACGCCGCAACCAGTCCGTTCTTCTTCGACACCGGGGCTCGTCCGTGGGCGGCACCCGCGTCACGCCGGCACGCTGGTGTGTCCGCGTTCGGGTTCGGCGGGACGAACTTCCACGTGGTGCTCTCCGCCTACGACGGTGGGCCCGAGCCCGCCCACGGGTTGGGCTCCTGGCCCGCGGAGCTTTTTGTCGTCCGGGGCACCGACCGGGTTGCCGCCGGCCGCACTCTGGACAAACTCGCCGAACTGATCAGGATCAACGACGGCGCCGGACAACCCTGGAAGTTGCGTGATCTGGCCGCGACGGTCGCGCGCAGACGCGGCGGAGCCGTCCAGGTGGCGTTTGTCGCGGCCACCCTCGATGATCTTCCAGACCTGGTGAGACGTGCACGGGTCTTTGAGCACGATCCGAAGGCGGGGATTTTCGTTGCGGCTGAGGCCGAGAGCGGGGCCGAGCGCGGCGCCGAGCGCGGCGCCGACGCCGAGACGGCTGACTCCGGTCCGGATGGTGGCGGAAAGATCGCCTTTCTCTTCCCGGGCCAGGGCAGCCAGCGGCCCGGGATGCTGGCGGATCTGTTCGTGGCCTTCCCACGCCTGCGTCACCTGCTCGAACGCGGTGAGAAGTGGGCGACGGCGATGTTCCCGCCGGCCGCCTTCAATCGTGGCGATGTCGCCGCCCAGCAGGCGGCGATCACCGATACGCGTACGGCGCAGCCGACTCTCGGGATGGCGGGGCTCGCCATGCACGAGATCCTCACCGGGCTCGGTGTCCGGCCTGACCATCTCGGCGGCCACAGCTACGGTGAGCTGGTCGCCCTGTGCGCGGCCGGGGCCATCCACATTGATGATCTTCTGTTGCTCAGTGCGGCGCGGGCGGAGGCCATCCTCGGCGCGGCCGACGCCTTCGCACCGACCGCCGACCCGGGAGCGATGGCCGCGGTGTCCGCCGCGGCCGGGCGTGTCCAGGAGGTCCTGGCCGCCGCTGGGACGGAGCTGGCCGACGTTGTGATCGCCAACCACAACGCACCGGACCAGACCGTGATCTCCGGTCCGACGGGCGCGGTCGACCTCGCCGTCGGACGCCTTGCGGCCGCAGGGCTGACGGCCCGGCGGATCCCGGTGGCGTGCGCGTTCCACAGCCCGGTGGTTGCGGGCGCGGTCGAGACGTTCGGCGCGGAGCTGGACAAGGTTGCGGTCGGCGAGCCGGGCGTCCCGGTCTGGTCGAATGTCACCGCCCAGCCGTACGAGCCGGAGCCCGACGCGGTACGACAGACGCTCGCCGGTCAGGTCGCGCGCCCGGTCCGATTTGTCGACCAGATCGAGGCGATGTATGCGGCCGGTGTGCGGATCTTCGTTGAGGTCGGGCCTGGGCGGGTACTCACCGGGCTGATCGGCCGGATCCTCGCCGGCCGGCCGCATACGGCGCTCGCCACGGACGTTCCCGGCGAACCCGGGCTCCGCCGGCTTCTGCTTGCGCTGGCTGAGCTTGCCGCTGCGGGTGTCGCCGTGGACACGACGCCGCTGTTCGCCGGGCGGGACGTGCGTACGGTCTCAGCCGCGAACTGCCCACGCCGACCCGGTTGGCTGGTCGACGGCCACATGGTGCGGACATCCGATGGACGGCATCTGGCCGGCGGGCTGCGGCCCGCGGACGAGCTGACCCGGCTGGCGAACGATGAGCCCATCCCACCGGCGATCCAGGGTTCCCGGCCGCTGCTCCCCCCCATGGCGCCTCCGCCGGTGGGATCCGCGCCGGTGGGATCCGCGCCGGTGGGAGAAGTGCCCCTGGGATCCGCGGCAGTGCGAGGAAACATCCCGCCACAGGGCCTGTCCCCGAACGTCGGCATGGACGTGACGGGCATGGGCGTGGCGGGCATGGGCGTGGCGGGCATGGGCGTGGCGGGCATGGGTGTGACGGGCATGGGCGTGACCGGCACGAATGCCACCGCGGACGCCTCAATGGACGCCACCATGGTTGAGTTTCTGCGCGCCACCCGGGAGCTGGTCGCCGCGCAACGCGATGTCATGCTCGGCTACCTCGGTGCGTCAGCCGGAGTGGGAGAACGGAAAGGCGCGGAGTCCACCCGGGAGCCGATCCGGGTGCCGACTGTGCCCACGCCCACTCTCCCCGTTCAGGGGCGTCCGGCGCTGGTACCTGCCCAGGCGGGGCCACCGGATGCGGGCGGCCCCGGGGTGGCCCCGATGACGTCGGTGCAACCGGCGGTGCCCGTGCTGGATCCACCTGCGGTGTTGGGTCTGGTTGTGGATGTGATCTGCGCGGCTACGGGTTATCCGCCGGAGATGCTGGAATCAGATTTGGATCTTGAGGCTGATCTGGGTATTGATTCGATCAAGAGAATGGAGATCCTGGGGGCGTTGACAGCGCGCGTCGGATCGGCGGGGGACGGCACCGCTTCGGCCGGTGGCAGCGGTGGCATGACCGGCACCTGGGATCTCGCCGATGCGATGGTCGAGGAGCTGGCGCAGGTCAGGACCGTCCGTGGGATCGTTGACTGGATCGTCACCCGGCCAGGTCCCAACGCTGATGTGGTGCCTGCTCCGGCCGGTGACCTTGCCGGTGACTGTGCCGACGACCTTGCCGGTGACTGTGCCGACGACCCGGCCGGTGGCCAGGCCGGTGACCTTGCCGGTGACTGTGCCGACGACCCGGTCCCCGACAGGGACGCGCGGGTGGTGACGAACATCGGTTCCACCGTCGACGTCGACACCGTTTACATCGACCCGGGCAGGCTACTGGCGCATGCGGATCGTGAGCAGCCAGGTGTTGCATCGCTGCGGCGGTTCGTCGTCGACGTCGTCGCACTGCCGTCACCGCGCCCGCTCGCGGAGACTTTCGCCGCGGCCGAGAACAACACCGGGGCCGGGCCGTTGTCGGGTTCCCGGTTCGCCGTCGTCGAGGGTGGACTGGGTATCGGGCTCGTCCTGACGACCATGCTGGAGCAGTATGGTGCGGCCGTGCGGATGTTCTCCGCCGCCGACGAGGTGCTCGCCGATCAGCTTGCGAGCGGCGTCGGGGCGGACGGCGTCCTGTGGGTGTCGCCGGTGGACCGGGATGCCCCACCGGCCCTGCCCGCCGCGTACGGTCCGATCCGGGCCGCGGTCGCGGGCGGAACCCGCCGCCTTGTCGTCGCGACCGGCAGTGGCGGCAGTTTCGGTCGGTCCGCGACCGATGAACCTGGTCCGAGCATCGGGATGGCAGGGCTGGCGCGCACCCTTGCGCGGGAGGCGCCCGACGTGCTCGTCCGGGCGGTGGATCTCGACCCCAAGGAGGCCCCGACCCGGCTCGCCGAGTACCTCCTCACCGAGTTGCTCACACCGGACGCCCCTGTCGTGGTCGGCTACCGTCATGGGGCCCGCTTAACTCCGCGGGTGGTGCCTGCGCAACTGTCCTCGACCGGTGTGGGCGTGCCCGCGCTCGGCCGGGACTCGGTTGTGCTGCTGACCGGCGGTGCCCGCGGTATCACAGCCAGGGTGGCGTTGGCTCTCGCCCGCGCCACCGGCTGCGGGATCGAACTGATCGGCCGAACCGTGCTCCCGGCCGCGCCGGAGGACCCGGCAACCGCCGCCGCGCCGGATGCACCGCGGTTGCGGCGGGCACTGATCGACACGGGCGTGCGTCGACCGGCCGAAATCGAGGCCAGGGTGGCCCGGTTGCTGGCGGAGCGGGAAGTGCGGGCCACTCTCGCCGCACTCACCCAGACTGCGTCCTACGTTCGATACCATGCGGTGGACGTGCGGGATGCCGACGCCTTGCGTCAGGTCGTGGCGGCGGTCTATGCAGACCGCGGCAGGATTGACGGGGTCGTGCACGGCGCCGGGGTCGTTGAGGACAAGCTGCTGCGGGACAAGACACCGGAGTCGTTCGATCGGGTGTTCGCGACAAAGGTCGAAGGTGCCCGGACGCTTGTCGACGCACTGCGTCCAGATCTTGATTTCCTGGTCCTGTTCGGCAGCGTGGCAGGGGTGTTCGGTAACCGGGGTCAGGTTGACTACTCCGCGGCTAACGATGCTCTTGACACCTGCGCCCATGCCTGGTCGCGGCGTTTTCATGGCCGCGTCGTCTCGCTGGACTGGGGGCCATGGGGCTCGTCCGGTCGCGATACCGGTCGCGAAACTGGTCGCGAAACTGGCATCGAAACCGGCGGCGTGGACGTCGGCAGGGGAATGGTGTCCGCCGAGTTGGAACGTCAGTATGCCCGCCGGGGTATCGGTCTGATCGATCCGGATGCCGGGGTCGTCGCCGTTCTACGTGAGCTGGCCGCTGATGTCGATGTTCCGCAAGTGGTGTACATGTGCGGCCTGCCCGGGGCGCTCGATGACGGATTTCTCGGTTTTGGGATCGCGGATGTCGAACTATAGCTCGCATAGGGCTAGCATGCGCGCACAAAGAGTCACTATTGTGTGCCTTTGGCCCACCAGTGCTTCGGGGATTACGGCCTCCGGCGATGCGACAGAACCACGATCGCATCGCCTTTGGCCCACCAGGCAGGCGCTCGCGTGAAGCCGGCGATCGCGGTCGTCGGGATGGCGTCGGTGTTCCCGGGCGCGGGTGACCTCGCTACCTACTGGAGCAACATCGTCAGCGGGGTGGACGCGGTCCGGGATGTGTCACCGCGGCGCTGGGATCAGGAGTTCTTTCATCCGGATTCCGCGGCTGACTCCGGTGCACCAGGTGGTGGTGCACCAGGTGTCGATGGACCAGATGGCGAACTCGGCTCCGGGGCGAAACCGGTGGTCGCCGCCGACCGGATCTACTGTCGGCGCGGCGGCTTCGTGGAGGAGTTCGCGACCTTTGACCCGATCGAGTTCGGGATCATGCCGCTTGCCGTGGACTGGGCCGAGCCCGATCAGCTGCTGGCGCTGCGGGTCGCAGCCGAGGCCGTCGCGGACGCCGGGGGCGCTGACACACTCGGCGATCGTGGCCGGACAGGGGTGGTACTGGGGCGCGGCAGTTACCTCGCCGCGGGTCTTGCCCGGCTGGACCAGCGGGTCAAGGTCTCCACCCAGCTCGTCACCACGCTGCGGGAACTCGTCCCCACGTTGACGACCGACCAGCTCGCCGCGGTCCGCGCCGCGTTCGTCGAAACCCTCGGTCCGGACCGTCCGGAGGCCGCGATCGGTCTGGTGCCGAACCTGGCCGCCTCGCGCATCGCCAACTGGCTGGATCTTCGTGGCCCGGCATACACGTTGGACGCGGCATGCGCGTCGTCCCTGATCGCGGTTGACACGGCCGTGCGCGAGCTGGCGGGCGGCCGGGCGGACGCCATGATCGCGGGTGGTGTGCATCTCGTCCAGGAAGTGACGTTCTGGAGCGTCTTCTCGCTGCTGCGGGCGCTGTCCCCGACCTCGCGGATTCGGCCGTTCGACCGGCGGGCCGACGGCATCCTGATCGGTGAGGGCGTCGGGATGGTCGTGCTGAAGCGACTCGCCGATGCCGAACGTGCCGGTGACCGCATCTACGCTGTGATCCGCGGTTGTGGTGTTTCCAGTGACGGGCGGTCCTCCACCTTGCTCGCGCCGTCGCAGCAGGGGCAGATCCTGGCCGTCGAGCGGGCCTGGGCCGACGCTGGGCTGGACCCGACCGCGCCCGGTGCGCTCGGTCTCGTCGAGGCCCACGGGACCGCCACCCCGGTCGGGGACGCGGCGGAACTCGCCACCCTGGGACGGGTGTTCGGTCGCGCCACCGGTGCTCCGCCGATCGGCATCGGTTCTGTGAAGTCCATGATCGGTCATGCCATGCCCGCGGCCGGCGCCGCCGGGCTCATCAAGGCCGTCCTGGCGCTGCACCACCGGACACTGCCGCCGACCCTGCACTGCGAGCAGCCGCATCCGGTATTGGCGAGCACCCGATTCGAACCGATACGTGAAGCCGCCACCTGGGAGGCGCCCGACGGCGTCCAGCGGCGGGCCGGTGTGAACGCGTTCGGGTTCGGCGGTATCAACGCCCATGTCGTCGTCGAGGAGGCGCCGGCGTCGTCGAACGCGCCGTCCATCGCGTTTCCGGTGTTGGGCGTCACCGGCGGTTCGACCGGCGGTTTGGCCGGCGGTTTGGCCGGCGGTTCGACCAGGCAGCCCGGCAGGGGCCTGCAGCAGGGTGCCGAGCGGGTCCTGCTGGTCGCCGGGGCGAGCATCGCGGCGCTCGTCCGGGCGCTCGCCGTGCCCGACGAGGAGCTGCTCGCCCGCGACGATGCCGGCAACATGCCCACCGGGGGCCCGTACCGGCTCGCGATCGTCGCACCGGACAGCCGGCGGCTTGCGCTCGCCCGGACGATCGTCGAGCGTGGTACCGCCTGGCGTGGCCGCAATGATCTGTGGTTCACGGCATCGCCCCTGCTGGGGCGGCGTGCGCTGGAACATCCTGACGGCACTGCCGGGCCGGGTAAGATCGCTTTCTTGTTCTGCGGTCTGGAGGACGGGTTCCACCCGCGGGTGGACGACGTCCGCGCGCATTTCGCCCTGCCGCATCGGGCGGTCGACGCCGGCACCGTCGACGCCAGCACCGTCGACGCCAGCACTGGGGTACTGGGCACGCACGGTGTCGCCAGCGTCGAGGTGGGACGGATCCTGGACATGGCACTGCGCCGGCTGGGGATCGTCCCGGACGTCCTGGGGGGTCACAGCATCGGCGAGTGGAATGCGATGATCTCCGCTGGACTGATCGCCGATGACTTCGTGGACAGGTTCATCAACTCGTTCGATCCGAGTTCTCTCGATGTGCCCGGTGTGGTCTTCGGTGCGCTGGGGTGCGGGGTGTCCCAGGCCGTCGCAGCTATCGACGGACTGTCGGATGTGGTGATCTCCCATGACAACTGCCCCCATCAGTCGATCATCTGCGGGGGGCGCCGCAGCGTCACTACCACTCTTGAGCGGCTGCGCGGCCAGGGTGTGCTGTGCCGGATACTGCCGTTCCGGTCCGGCTTCCACTCACCGTTCTTCGCGCCCTACCTGGACCGGGTGCGTATGGACGTGGCGCGGACCCCGATCGGCGCCGCCACGGTGCCGGTCTGGTCGGCGACGACGGTCGCACCGTACCCGCAGGATCCTGCCGCCGTCCGTGACCTGTTCGCGCGCCATCTGCTGGAGCCGGTCCGTTTCCGTGGGCTCATCGAAGCGCTGTACGCCGCGGGCGTGCGGGTGTTCGTTGCGGTGGGTACGGGGAGCATCGCCGGTTTCGTGCAGGACACAATGGCGCGCGCCGAGTACCTGACCGTCGTCACGAACACCCCGAAACGTAGCGGTCTTGACCAGTTGCGGCGGGTGGCGGCAGCGCTCTGGGTCGAGGGAGCCTCCCCGCGCATGGACCTGCTGCCGACGGTGGACCGGGCCGTGGCGGCGCCGGCGGCAGTCTCGGGGTCGGCGCCGGCGGCAGTCTCGGGGTCGGAGCCGGCCGCCAGCCGAACGCGACGCGGTAGGCCGATGCTGCTCAACCTGGGCGCGCCACTGATCCGGCTGGGTGAGCGGGCCGCCGCGTTGGCACCGCTGCCGCTGTCGCTGCCCGAGCCTGCCCGGCCGCTTGCCGACCAGCTTGCCGACCAACTTGCCGACCAGGGGGAACATCCCGTTCTCGCTGAATTCGCCGCGTTTATGGCAGACACGAACGAGATGGTCTCGACCGTCGTCGGACGGTGGGCCGCCAGAAAGCCGCCGGCCGCAGCCCCGGGGGCAGAGCCGGGCGTGGCCGTGACGGCCGCGCTGCCGGGGCCGCCGCGTAGCGTCCGGCGGACACTGTCGATCGAAACCATGCCGTACATCATTGATCACTGCTTCTACGGCCAGCCGCCGGGGTGGCCGCATCTCGCCGACCGTTTCCCGGTGATCCCGATGACCACCCTGCTCGAGATGATGATCGATGAGGCGCGGGCGTTCGCGCCCGGTCGGGTGGCGCTCGGGCTGACCGACATCCGGGCGCTGCGCTGGCTCGCGATCGCGCCTGCGGTCGAGGTGACCATCACCGCGGTCGCGGTCGGACCGGACGCGGTAATGGTCAATGTCGAGGGGTACGCACGCGGCACGGTCATCCTTGGCGACGACTACCCGGCGCCGCCGACGCCGTCCGATGAACCACTGCCCGACCTGCGACGCGATGTGGTCGACGGACAGTCGATCTACCGGAGCGGACGGTTGTTCCACGGGCCAGGCTTCCAGGGCCTGGTCGCGGTCGGGCCGATCTCACCGAAGGGCGTCCACGGCGAGTTCGTCGTCACCGAGGCTCCCGGCGCGCTCCTGGACACCGCCGGCCAGCTGTTCGGCTACTGGCCGATGGAGTACCTCCGGACGGACTGGCTCCTGTTGCCCACGACGATCCGCTCCCTGCGGTTCTTCGGCCCGCCTCCGGTGGTAGGCGACCGGCTGACCGGCACTGTGTGGGTGCGCGACGTGGGGGACACGACCGTCACCGCCGACCTGGAGATACGGGCCGCTGACGGCACAGTGTGGGCGGTGATCGAGGGCTGGAAGGACCGGCGGTTCTCCCAGGATGACGTGACGTGGTCGATGCTGCTGAGTCCGGCGCGCAGCGCGATCGCCGAGCGCGCCGAGGGCGGATGGGTGTTCGTCCGGGAGCGATGGCATGACACCGCATCCCGCGAGCTCATGCTGCGTCACCACCTCGACGCCGATGAGCGGGCAGCGCTTGCCGTCAGGAATCCGAAGGCGGCGCGGCAGTGGCTGATTGGACGGATCGCGGCGAAGGACGCCGTCCGCCACTGGCTCTGGGACGGCGGCGCCGGTGACGTGTGGGGCATCGAGATCGGCGTGTCGAACGAGCCGTCGGGCCGGCCGGTGATCGACCGGTTGCCCGACCGTGGTGGCACACCGATCGCGGCGCCGCCACATGTGTCGCTGGCCCACACAGGATTCCTCGGCGTGGCGCTGGTGCATCCCGAGGGCGATGTCGGCATCGACATCGAGCGGGTGGCGTCGCGTGCGCCGGGCGTCGAGACGCTCGCCCTCACCGAGACGGAACAGGTCCTTCTCACGGAGGTCGCCGGCGCCGACCCGGACCGGCGCGCACTGTGGTTCACCCGGTTCTGGACCGCGAAGGAATCGGTGGCGAAGGCGGACGGCGTCGGATTGGCGGGCCAGCCGAAGAGGTTCGTCGTGGACACGGTGGCACCCGGTCATCTCCGGGTCCGCGTGGACGCTCCGCGAGCGCACGTACGCTGGGTCGCCCACCAGCTGATCGACGCGGCCGGCGAGCCCGTGCCGGACCGCGCGGCCACCGGGTCCACCGCGGCCGCCGGGTCCACCGACCGGGCCGAGGCAGACCGTTATGTCGTGGCATGGACCTCGCCGGCGGTCGAGCGGGCGGCCAGCGGAAACCGGTGGAGCGCCGGCGAAGGAAACGGAAAGAATACGAATGAAAGCACCGCAGAGAGCGGTCCAAAAGGCGGCGAAGGAGCATGGACATGACGACCGAGTACGCGCTGGTTTCCGCCGAGGCGTCGGCCGACGGCCGGGCTGTGGTCGAGGCCCGGGTCCTCGGTGAGGTGGCGGCGTTGCTGCGTGACATCATCGGTGAGGAATATGTCATCGATCTGGAAATCGCGATGGAGACGTCGTTCAACACCGATCTCGAACTGGAGAGCATCGAGTTTGTCACCCTTGCCGATCGGATGCGGGAACGCTATGGCGACATGGTCGACTTCGTCGGCTTTCTCGCTGGCATGGGTGTCGACGAGGTCATCAACATGAAGGTCGGGCAGGTGGTCTCTTACATCGCCGGCTGTCTCGCCCCACGGTCGTAGCAGTGGCCGAGATTCTTGCGAACGGCGTCCGGCTGCACGTCCAGCGGCTGCCACCCAACGGTGGCCCGCAACCGGGGTCGCCCGTTGTCGTCACGGTGCACGGCATGGTCATGGACAACATGTCCAGTTTCTACTTCTCGCTCGGTAACAGTCTCGCTCATGCGGGCGCTGACGTGATCTGTTATGATCTTCGGGGTCACGGGCGCAGCGAGCGGACGCCGGCCGGCTACGGCATGGCGAACGCGATGGCGGATCTGGCGGCGATGCTCGACGCACTGGGTGTCGACAGTCCCGTCCACTTGGTCGGCAACAGCTATGGGGCCACCATGGCGCTGGCCTACGGGCTGGAGTTTCCCGAGCAGGTCGCGAGCCTCACGCTGATCGAACCGCCGTTCCTCATCGACGGCCTAGGCGCTGAGATGGCCAGGTCGCTCACGCAGGTTCTGGTCGGGCTTTCCGACGTCGAGGTCGAACAGTGGTTGGCGGAGTCCGCCGGTCGGGCCGTCAGCCGGATCACCCGCAGCGCCCAGTCACTGCTGCGGGACACCTCGATCGCGCAGGACATGCTCGCCACCGTCGCCTTCTCACCCGAGCGATTGGCGTGTCTGGACATACCCGTACTCGCGGTCTATGGGGGAAACTCCGACATCATCGGGCAGGCCGAGGGGCTCGCCAGACTTGTCGGCAACTGCACGCTGATCATCCTGGAGCATCACACGCATGCCGTGCTGCGCGAGGCCGCTGAATACCTGCGCAGGCTGATGCGGTGGTGGCTGTTCGACCGCGAGCACCCGATGCCGACCTACACCCGCGGCCCCGGGGGGGAATTCGACACCCCCGGGTGGGTGACACTGATGGTCCCGCCGGCGGATCTCAACAGCCCGAAACCGGACAGCCCGAAACCGGACGGCACACAACGGGCGGATCATGCAGCGATCGACGCCGGCCCGGTGACATCCCCGTGAGTCGCTTTCTGTTCGTCGTGCCGCCGTTGACCGGGCATGTCAACCCGGCCGCCGGAATCGCCGGTGAACTTACCGAACGCGGTCATGACACCGCCATCGCCGGCCACGCCGGTGTGATCGGGCCGCTCCTGCCACCCGGACTCGCCCTGCTTCCGCTGACGGGCGAACTGTCCAGCGCCGATCAGGCTGCCATCAGCGAGAGGTCGAGGACGCTGCGTGGCCCGGCATCGCTGAAGTTCCTGTGGGAGGACTTCCTCATCCCACTGGCCGCGTCGATGGTCGCGGATGTGGAGGCTCTGGTCGACGAGTTCGCGCCGGATGTGCTCGTGGTGGACCAGCAGGCGATCGGTGCGGCGTTGGTCGCCCGCCGTCGCGGCCTGGCGTGGGCCACCCTGGCGACCACGTCCGCGGAACTGGACAACCCGTATGAGGTGCTCACCGGGGTCGGGCAATGGGTCGTCGATACTTTACGTGACTTCCAGCGTGCCCAGGGGGTGTCAGAACACGACGCGCGCGTCGGCGATCTGCGCTTTTCCGACCAGCTGACCCTAATCTGTTCAGTGCCGCAGATGCTGCGGACGGCCGACTTCCCCGGGCACTACGTCTTTGTCGGGACGCCGGCTGGCTGGCGTCGACCGGCGCCGGCCTTCCCCTGGGAATGGCTCGACCCGCAGCGGGAGCATGTGCTGGTCTCGTTGGGGACAGTGACCCGAGATGCCGGCGGGCGATTTCTGCGGATCGCGGTGGAGGCCCTTGATCCGCTCGCGCATCGGCTGCAGGCGATAGTCGTGGCGCCGCCCGGGATCGTGAATGCACCCACAAGCGGTGCGGCCGAATTCGGCGCGCTCGGATCGGGCGTCGCGCGCGGTGATATCAACGGCGGCGACATCAACGGCAGTGATATCAACGGCGGTGACATTCGGAAGCACGTTCTCCTGCTACCCTACGTGCCGCAGGTTGAGCTGATGCCGCGATTGTCCGTGGTGGTGTCGCATGGCGGGAACAACACCGTCTGCGAGGCGCTCGCGCACGGGGTTCCACTGGTTGTCGCGCCGGTCCGGGACGACCAGCCGATCATCGGTGAGCAGGTCGTACGCGCCGGCGCCGGTCTGCGGGTCCGGTTCGGGCGGGTGAGCGCGCCCGCGTTGCGCGAGTCGATCACTTCAGTGTTGGACGACCCCTCCTTCCGCACGGCCGCCGGGCGGTTGCGCGAGGACTTCACGGCGGCCGGCGGCGTCACGGCCGCCGCGGACCACCTGCTTACGATGGTTTAGCCCGATCACGATGGTTTAGCCCGATCACGATGCTTGAGCCCGGTCAGGATGTTTTAGCCCGGTCAGGAGGCGATGCCGGGCGATGTTGTGGTGGCTGCCGATCCTGATGTGCGTCGGGATCATCGCGAACGGGATACGGCTGCGCGGCCGGCTCCGTCGCCTGGACACGGTGCCCGCGAGCGGCCGGCCGGTGGATCCGCGCCACGAGTTCCTGGTCGCCCGTGACGTCCGGCTCACCGCCGCCGCGCGCCGC
>NZ_CAUVXI010000053.1:17526-28581 GCF_963555845.1 Protofrankia sp. Cas8
CCGCAAGCAACCACGCCAGGCGCGAACGCCTGCGGGTACTCGACCTCATCCCCGCTGATCTGACGGTCGAACGCGCGCTCGACGTCGCTCGGATGGTGGACACCCGGACCTACCGGACCGACCGCGCCGCGCTCGGCCGTGGAGCCTTCCAGGCGATCCTCGCGGACGCGGAGCTGTTGCACCGGGCCGGCATCGGCCAGCGGGAGGGCTTCGACCCGGTCGAGCTCGTCGACATCATCGCCCGGCTGAAGAACTATGCGACCACCGGCACGGATCTTGTGGTCGTACCTGGGCTGAGCGCCGCCCGGGATGATCCGGTCAGCAGGGCGCGCGTACAGAAACGGACCTACCGCGCTAGGCCGCTGAACCTGCTCGCCCCGACGTTTCGGGACATCGCCATGGTCTGCGGTGGATCCGTCAACCTGGGCTGGGCGCTGGTGGCCACCGTCCTCTTCTGGTTACAGCCCTTCTTCGTCTGTTTCGGGCGGGTACCGTTGCAACCACGCGACCTTGCGCGCAGCCCGGTCGTTCGGATTCTCGCCGGTGTCGAATTTGTCGTCGCCGCGGCCAGGAATGGTCGCCGCACCGCTGCGCGGAAAAAATCGCTGAAGTCTTCGGGGCTGCCCGTGGACGGGGCAGAAAAGGACGTCCGGATAGCGGCCGGCCGAGGCCGTGAGTCATTTCAGAGCCGGCTCGGGGAGGGCACCGATGCCCTTCTGGAACCTGCTCGGGAAACCTGTCCGTGGTGCGGATCGCCTGACGTTGTGACCCGCCTTGAGTCCCGAGACCTTCAGCAGCTCACGCCCGGCCGTTTCCGGTTGGAGCGGTGCAGGGGATGTGGTCATGTTTTTGTCAACCCGCGGCTGATGAATGCGGTCGGCGACTTTTTCGGCCGCGGCCACGAGGACCTGCTGGGCGGTCCTGCGGGATATTTTCCCGGCAGCATGCGGGTATACCGGGAACGCGCCGAGATGCAACGACCATTTGCCGCTCCACGGGCCTGGCTCGATGTGGGAACCGGTTCCGGTCGTTTCTGCGATCGTGCTCGGGATATCTGGCCCGATACCGTGTTCGACGGGCTGGACACGTCGCCGGGAGTTACCGAGGCCGGTCGCCGCGGGTGGGTCGATCATGCGTTCCAGGGAACTTTCGCCGACCGTGCCGCCGAGCTGGGTGGCCGTTACGACGTTGTCAGCATGTTCCGGTATCTGGAATATGCACGCGATCCGTATCTCGAACTCGACCTGGCGGCCAAGACACTGGTCGCCGGGGGATATCTCCTGCTTGAGCTTCCCCATGCCCAGTGCCCGGCCGCGGGTTTCCTCGGGCGTTTCTGGGTGGGCTGGTCGGTCCCCCGGCATCTGCACCTGCCGACCCCCGACAACCTCACCGCGGCCCTGGCCGAACGCGGCCTGCGCCCGGTCGCACTCCGGTTCGGCCGGGTGCACCGACCGGGCGACTTCACCGCCGCTGTTCACCTTGCCCTGCAGCGGATGGCGCCGGACCCGAGGTTACCGTGGTTGCCCGCCGGGCCGACGGGTTGGCGCAGGTTGCGTCGCGGCAGCGCGCTGGTGCTGGCAACGCCATTTTTTCTGGCGGCCGCAGCGATGGATTTCGCGTTGCAGCCGGTGTTTCATGGTGGACGCCGCGCGAATGCCTTTCGGGTGGTCGCCCGAAAGGAGGTCTGAACGCTTGGGCCGATCGAGCTGTCATGCCGATCGGGCGGTCATGCGGATCGGACCGTTATCCCGATTGGTCCCCTATGTCGTTGCGCGGGTGTCCGGCCGCGGTCCGCCCGAATCGAGTGCTCTGGGCGCCGCGTCGTCCCGCCAGTCGCGGACGAGGCCGACGATGAAGATTCCGATGAAGAAAAACAGCAATGGCAGCAGGATCATCTGTGCTCCCAGCGGAAGAGGAGAGCCGGCGCGGCCGCACTGCGCAGGACAACCCCAGGTGCCTACCCTCCTGCGGAACACATCTCACCTGACGTCCGATCCCGGTGACGCTGTGACACACGTGGAGGTCGTCGGCGATGTTTTACCGATCCGGTGGCGGCAGCGTCCGGGCTGCCGTACCGTTCGCATCATCCAACGTCAACGCGGGAGCTTCCGCCACAAGGAGGCTGAGAGGGCGGTTGGGGTCACACCCGGGTGCCGCCGACCGCCGAACCTGTCCGGATAATGCCGGCGTAGGGAGCCATCTCCGTGGTGCTGCCTGTTGACCGAACCGCTTCGATTTCCGCATCCGGGCCGCCACCTGTGCCCGTTTCGGTACCCACTTCGGTACCCACTTCGGTACCCGCTGCCGCATCCGGCGGCGACGCCGCGCCGGTGACCTCCGGCCCGCTGCCGGGCAGCCGCAAGACCTACCTCGTCGGCTCCGCGGACGACCTGCGGGTACCCATGCGTGAGGTCGTGCTGTCCACGGGCGACAGTGTGATCCTGTATGACACATCCGGTCCGTACACCGACACTGATCAGGTCACCGACGTGCGCCGGGGGCTGGCACCCCTGCGCGACACCTGGATCGCCGCCCGCGCCGACACTGAGGTCGTGCAGGGTGCCGGGCCCGTGATCCGTGACGGTGAAGGGCTGCGGGCGCGGTCACCTCGCCGGGCACTGGCCGGTCGGGCGGTCACCCAGCTGGCGTACGCTCGCCGCGGCGAAGTCACGCAGGAGATGCAGTTCGTGGCCCTGCGGGAGGGTCTGTCCGCTGAGACCGTACGCGCGGAGATCGCGGCCGGTCGGGCGGTGCTGCCGGCGAACCCCAACCACCCGGAGTCCGAGCCGATGGCGATCGGCCGCGCCTTCCTCGTGAAGATCAACGCGAATATCGGAAACTCGGCGGTGACCTCGTCCATCGAGGAGGAGGTCGACAAGATGGTGTGGGCGACCCGCTGGGGTGCCGACACCGTCATGGATCTGTCCACCGGGCGTGACATCCACACCACCCGAGAGTGGATCGTTCGAAACTCCCCGGTGCCGATCGGAACTGTGCCGATCTATCAGGCGCTGGAGAAGGTCGGGGGTAAGGCCGAGGAGCTGTCCTGGGAGGTCTACCGGGACACCGTGATCGAACAGTGCGAGCAGGGTGTGGACTACATGACCGTCCATGCCGGGGTGCTGTTGCGTTACGTCCCGCTGACCGCGCGGCGCAAGACCGGGATCGTCTCCCGCGGCGGCTCGATGCTCGCCGCCTGGTGCCTGGCTCACCATGAGGAGAACTTCCTCTACACGCATTTCGCCGAACTGTGCGAGATTCTGCGGGCCTATGACGTCACGTTCTCCCTTGGGGACGGGCTGCGGCCGGGGTCGATCGCGGACGCCAACGACGCCGCCCAGCTCGCGGAGCTGGCAACGCTGGGGGAGCTCACCTCTGTCGCGTGGGCGCACGACGTCCAGGTCATGATCGAAGGCCCGGGGCACGTCCCCATGCACAAGATCAAAGAAAACATGGAGCTGCAGAGCGAGTTGTGTCACGACGCGCCCTTCTACACCCTTGGGCCGCTGACCACGGATATCGCGCCGGGCTACGACCACATCACCTCCGCGATCGGCGCCGCGATGATCGGCTGGTACGGCACGGCGATGCTCTGCTATGTCACGCCCAAGGAGCACCTCGGGTTGCCCGACCGCGACGACGTGAAGGCCGGCGTGATCGCCTACAAGATCGCAGCCCACGCGGCGGATCTCGCCAAGGGGCATCCGGGCGCCCAGGCGTGGGACGATGCCCTCTCCGACGCCCGGTTCGACTTTCGCTGGGCCGACCAGTTCCATCTTGCGCTCGACCCGGAAACCGCCGAGGCGTTCCATGATGAGACGCTGCCCGCGGCGCCCGCCAAATCGGCCCATTTCTGCTCGATGTGCGGCCCGCACTTCTGCTCGATGCGGATCAGTCAGGACGTGCGTAAGTACGCCGCCGACCACGGGCTGGATACCACCGAGGCCGTTGAGGCGGGGATGCGGGAGAAGGCCGAGGAGTTCGCAGCCCACGGTGCCCGGCTCTACCTCCCCATCGCCGACCAAGCGTAGGCCGTTGAGGCCGTCCTGATGACCGGAACCACCTACCGTTCGGCCGAATGTCGTCCGACGGTAGGTGGAATCGGTCGCCATGGTGACGTGGTCCACCTAACCGCGCCCGGTGCCGCAACGCCGCGTCCCTATTGCCCCGGTCGTTCTAAAGATCCGGGTCCCACCCGCGCTGGCGGAGTGCTGTCATGACCTGACCGGCGACGTGTTCCGGCTGGCTCCGCAGCGTGTGAACGGGAAAGCGGAGGATCATGCGGTCCTGGAGGACGCCGGCATTCTGCCGGGCCAGATCGCTCCACCAGTGCTGTGCTTCCCGGTGATACCCACCGTCGATCTCGATCCAGACCCGCCACGGTTCGTACCAGACGTCGAGATAGCGCCGGCCACCGGCGTCGATCTGCTTCTGTCGTTGGCCGGAAGGCAGCCCGAAGCGTTTCTCGATATTCCGGTACAGGATTTCAGCTACCGAGTGGGCGCCGTCGTCAAGGTCGCTCAGGGTGTCGATGATCAGGCTATGGCGGCGTAGCGGTCCGCGTCCTTCCACGGCGCGACGAAGGTCCGCGACGGTGACCAGCCGCTGCTGGACACCGGCGGCCAGCGCCGCGCGGGCGTCATCGTCGTCCTCGGCCCAGTTGGCCATGTCCAGGATCGACCGGGGAAGCCGCGTCCTGGGCGGCACCTTCCGTGGGTGTACGTGATCTGAACCGAGGTTCTTGCTCCGATGGATGCGGACACCGGGTCGGGGAGCGACATGGCGGGTGGCATCGACGATCACGATGATCGGCCCGCCGTCGAAGCCGCGGAGGCCGTCGAAAGAGGCGGCACAGGCGCCGCCGAGGACCGCGCCCGGACCGGTCGATTCGATGGCGGCCCACATCTCCTGGATGCTGGTGATCGGACCGGAATGGGTGACGAGTACGCCGTGCATCGGGCGTTGCCAGCGGCCACTGGTGATCTTCCAGCGGATGTCCGACCGGGTGAGGCCAGCCCGGAGCGCGGTGCGCACCGCGATGACCCCGCACTGGGACTCTGCGATCTTTTCCCAGCCGGAGCCAGGGCCATGAGTATCGATATGGGATGAATCCGGGTTAAAAGCCATTCCGGTACGGTGGCACGACTTCAGCCTGGTCCGAAAGGCTGATCAAAAACCTGTGGATGGCGAGACCGACCGGCCAGATCCGGCCAGATCTGGCCAGATTCGGCCGTGTCCGGCCAGGTCCCGGTTAATCTGATGATCGGGAGGTGGGTAGCGTCATTCACGCGACCGTATCCACCTACCCGCCCGCCGATCGGCGTCTGACGGTAGGTGAAAGTTGTCGCCATCACGACCGAAATCACCGACCCTGCGACCATGGAGTTGACCACGGCACTTGTCGAAGGCGCCGTGGGCGCGTTACATGTGCCTGGACCAGGGCACCCCGGGCTGCGGAGGGGAGGCACGGACGGCCGGATGGAGTACACGACGATTTCTGAGCTTGGTACGGAGATGTCCGGGCGGATCATCGACGTGAACCGCCAGGTGGTTGTGGTGTCGGCGCCCGACCAGACAGCCACGATCAACACAGTCACCTTGTGGCAACGCCTCGACGGTGGTGGCGGCTGGATCCAGGTCGCCGCTCCACTCACCGGCCGCAACGCGGAAAACGGCTGGTCGTCGGACCATATAGATGGTGATCTGCGTAGCCCAGTCGGTGTGTTCACCCTCACCGCCGCGGGCGGGCGTCAACCCGACCCGGGCACGCTGATGCCGTACGAGTACCGGCCGTCCTACTATCAGGCGGGTGAGCCGGCCATGGCGGCCGCGTTCGACTACGTGGTCGCGATCGACTACAACCGGATGCCCGGCTACCCGCCATCAGACCCGAACCGTCCCCTCGGCGCGGCGGCCGGCGGCGGCATCTGGCTACATGTTGATCACGGTGATGCGACCCAGGGTTGCATCACCGTGACCCGAGAGGGCATCATCGCCATCCTCGCGTGGCTGTCGCCCGCCAGCCGGCCGCTGATCGTCATGGGCGACGTGGCGTCACTCAGCAAGTAGCAGCGCTCAGCACGTAGCAGCGCTCAGCACATAGGCGTCAGCCGATTGGTTTTTCGGTGTGGCCGCCGAACTGCTTGCGCATCGCAGACAGCAGTTTGTCCGCATACATGGCCTCGCCGCGGGAGGCGAACCGCTCGTACAGCGAGGCGGTGAGCACATGGGCGGGTACACCCTCCTCGACCGCGGCGAGTACGGTCCAGCGGCCCTCGCCCGAGTCGGACACCCGGCCGCTGAACGACTCCAGTTTCGGGTCCTCGACGAGCGCCGCCGCTGTCAGGTCCAGCAGCCAGGAGCTGACCACGCTGCCGCGGCGCCAGACCTCGGCCACCTCCGCGATGTCGAGGTCGTACTGGTAGTACTCAGGATGCGCCAACGGGGTGGTCTCGGCGTCGTGGTCACCGGCATGCTCCCGGCCGATGCCGGCCTTGCTGAGGATGGCCATCCCCTCGGCGAAGGCTGCCATCATCCCGTACTCGATGCCGTTGTGGACCATCTTCACGAAGTGTCCGGCTCCGTTCGGCCCGCAGTGCAGGTAGCCCTTTTCGGCCTGGGTCGGTTCACCGGTGCGACCCGGCGTACGCGGTGCCGTCGCCAGCCCCGGGGCGATCGTGGCGAACAGCGGTTCGAGCCGTGACACGACGTCACGCTCGCCCCCGATCATCAGGCAGAAGCCGCGTTCCAGCCCGAAGACCCCACCGGATGTGCCGACGTCGACGTAGTGGATGCGCCGGTCGGCGAGCTCGGCAGCCCGGTCCACATCGTCGCGGTAGTAGGAGTTTCCACCGTCGATGATGATGTCGTCAGCGTCGAAGTGCTCGGCGAGCGCGAACACGGTCTCACCGGTGAGCCCGGCGGGGACCATCACCCAGGCGGCGCGGGGGACGGTGAGCGCCGCCGCGAACTCCGCGAGCGTCCTGGCGCCGGTCGCGCCCTCGGCCGCCAGCTGCTCCACCGCCGCCGGGTTGACGTCGTAGACGACGCAGTCGTGCCCGTCGCGCATGAGCCGACGCACCAGGTTGGCGCCCATCCGGCCAAGACCGATCATCCCGAGCTGCACGAGGTCTCCCGTCGTTGTTGGGCTGGTGCTGGTGCTGGTGCTGGTGCCGGTGCCGGCCCGGTGCCGGCCTGCGCCGTGCCCCGGCGGGCGGTTCTGCGCCAGGCCGGTAGGGTAGGCCCTAGGTCATTGTCTCGCGGCCCACCGGCCACGGCACCACCCCGCCGGTCAGTCCTGCTGATCCGTGTGCCACACGACCCGCGGCGCTGGTTCAGGCCTGGGCGGCGGCGAGCGCGTTCGCGCGCTTCTCCTCGTGCTTCCTGGCGAGACCATCGACAGCTTCGAGGTACTGCGCGACGTTTGTGCGGGCCTGTTCGGCCTGGGCGTCGAGGCCGTCGAGGTCGAAGAACTTCCAGTGCCGCAGGAGTGGCGTGACGACCTCGTCGTGGTGGATGCGAAGGTCGTAGATCCCGGCCCGGGCGATCTGCTTGGCTTTGCGATCGAAGTCGTCGATACCCGTCCCGGGCATCTGGAACGCCACGATCTCCTCGGCGATGGCCCGGACCGTCGCGGACCGGGCAATCTCCAGTGCGGCGGTGATCAGGTTCCGATAGAAGATCATGTGGAGGTTCTCGTCCGCGGCCACCCGGGCGAGCAACTTCTCCGCGGTGGGGTCCTGGGTGAACCGGCCCGTGTTGCGGTGGCTGATCCGCGTCGCGAGTTCCTGGAAGGAGACGTAGGCGATGGCGCGCAGCGGTGTCTTCTCGTCGCCGTCGAACCCGTGCTGCATCTGGATCATGCGGCCCCGCTCAAGGGCCACCGGGTCAACACCGCGGGTCACCATCAAATAGTCCCGCATCGCGATGGCGTGGCGTCCCTCCTCCGCCGTCCAGCGGTGCACCCAGGTACCCCAGGCGCCGTCCCGCCCGAAGGTCGTCGCGATCACACGGTGGTAGCTGGGCAGGTTGTCCTCCGTGAGCAGCCCGACCTCGAAGGCGACCTGGGCGACGTCTGACAGCCTGGACTGGTCCGGCTCCCAGGCCAGGGTGTCGAAGTCGCGGCCCTGGCTCCACGGGACGTACTCGTGCGGCATCCATTCGGCGGCCAGGCCCAGGTGACGGTCGAGGTTGGCCGCGGCAACGGGCTCAAGCTCACGCAGAAGGTCAATGTCTGTGAACGAGGTCATGGGCATACCCTCGCAGGCCAACTGGATGGCGGGCTAGGCCGGGCAGGTGGGATTCGGAGTCGCAGGACTGTTCCCCGAGAACAGTTCCGGGCTGCGATCGCGTCAGGACGACGCCGCGGCCACCTCTGCCGGGCCGAGCGCGCGCCGGGCGTGGTCAACCAGTGCGGCCGCGCCGGCATGCCCGGCCTGCTCGATCTCCTGGCAGAGACGGGCGATGTCGCGGCGGGTCATCCCGGAGTCGATGGTTGCCGCGTGGGTGATGGCCTCGTGCCCGAGGGCGATGGCCCGATCGGCGCCGCCTGTGCGGACATGGGCGACACCCAGTCTGGTCAGGAACTCGACCCGGTTCCGCGGGAACTCGTCGTCGAGGCCGTCGAGGTCGTCGAGCGCTGCCTGGAAGTGGGGTATCGCCCGGTCCGGGTCGCCGCCGGACAGCAGAGCCTCGCCGGCGGCGAACGAGATGTCCTTGCGGCCGGCCCAGTACATGTAGGGGGGGTTCCGTTCCGGGCGAACCTCGTTGATCAGCGAGTAGGCGAGCGTGGTCGCGGCGGCGGCCTCCACACGGTGACCCGTGCGGCTGTGGGCGACGGCCAGGTCAGCCGCGATCACGGCCCGTTCGATGGCGCTCAACACACTGCGGGCGCCGGCCTGGGCCGACTGGAGCAGGGTGACCGCGTCGGCCGGCTGCCCGTACCACGTTGCCTGTTCCGCCATGCAGCGCAGGACGTTGGCACCCAGGGCGGGCGCACCCGCCTCGTGGGCGGCCCGCAGCGCCACCAGCCAGCATCGCTGTGCGGCGCCGTACTGCCCGACGTCGTACATGGCCCATCCGGCCAGTCGTGCCAGCTCGGCGGCCACCGCGTACAGCCGGGCCTGATGGATGTCGTTGTGGATGCCGGTGCGCAGCAGCCGGACGGTGATGCGGAGCTCGGTGATGGACAGCGCGTGCACGTCGGTGCCGCCGAGGATGTCGCTCATCCGCCGCAGCGCGTCGACGCGCTCTTCAAAGCCACGCACCAGGGGATCATCGACAAGCTGACCGACCGTGGCGACCCGACGCTGGTATGTCCGTGCCATGAGCCAACGCTCGGCGGCCGAGCCCAGGGACGGTCCCGACACCGGGAGAAAGCGGGGCGGCCGCTTGTCACGGGTCATCTCCGCAAGCCCTCGGGCCAGACCGTCGCCCGTCCACAGCAGGTCGAGGTCGGTGTTCGCGGGCATGAGCTGTTCGGCGGATGGCGGTGCGGTCGCGTCGTGGAGTTGCCGGAGTCTGTGCGGATCCCATCCTGGGTGCGCGTGCATTGTCACGGCGGGTTTCTCCCGTCTCCGGGCGGAGCTACTGTTGATCGTAGCCGTGCGAAAACAGCGCCCGTTTACGTCGGTTGCTGTTCCCCTCGTATTATCCCGTGGCTTGCCCTCGTCAGAAGCCGGCTTCGGATGGTACAGCGTCCCTTCCGGATCTTCACCGGCCGATATGCGGGAGACCGGCCCAAGGGGGCGTACTCGGCAATGCGGCGATCCGTATAATACGGCGCCTGTTGAGGTCGCTCACCCTCGTGCGTAACCGGGCCGTGACAAACCTGCTGGTCGGCGCCGAGGCATCTGTATATAGACACACCTCCAGAAGAGGCAGACTCCGCAACGGGAGGCACGGCGGGCCGGTCCGGTGTTCCGCGAACATGGGGTCTCGCTACCTGGAGAACCTACCACTCATGCCGCGCATGCCTAGTGGTCATGCCCTGGGTCACCGGTCGGCGTCAGCGGATATGGTGACAGGTTACCGGTGTGTTTACCAGCCGGAAATATGTTGGCCGGCATATGTTTGTTGACTGCCGTGTTGTCACACGGACTATTTCTACGGCCATTCTGATAATTCCCAGAAAGGTATTTTCGGTGCAGTTCGGGGGTCTGCCACAGCCCCGGGCGTAGCTCTTGACCTCGGTAGACAACGCGGAGCAATCGTCGCATTTCTCGCCGTCATCGGACGACGGTGCGGGCTGTACAGCGCCGCGGCGACATTTTCGCTGTCATTTTCCAGACCGCTGGCGAGCGTCGCCGGCGGGTATTTTGTCGGACCTGGCGCTACCCGCTACCCGCTACCGGCTACCCGCTACCCGCGGCCCAGGGCCGGCTCGGGCGCGGCGGGCCGGAGCCGGCCGCTGCCGCGCACGTCCGGGGCGCCCAGTCGGGCCGCGTCGGCGGTCTGATCGTCGGCCTGCCGCTGGGACTCGCGTTCGGCCGCCACCCGGGCCCGGTAGTGCTCGATCTCCGCGGCGGCGGTCGCGTGATCCCAGCCCAGCTCGGGTCCGACCAGCTCGGCGACGTGCGCTGCGGCCTCCAGGCCCCGGTCCCAGGCTTCGATCGAGATTCGGGTCCGGCGGGTCAGTACGTCGTCAAGGTGCAGGGCACCCTCGTGGGACGCGGCGTACACGGCCTCCGCCGCAAGGTAGGTGCTGGCCCCGCGCAGCGGCGCTCCAAGTGCGGGGCGCTCCTCGATGAGGGCGAGGATCTCGCGGGCGAGGCTGCCGTAGCGTCCCAGCAGATGCTCGACCCGGGCCACGTGCAGCCCGCTGCGGTTGGCGAGTGTCTCCCGGGCGTTCCACAGCGCCTGGTAGCCCTCGGCACCCAGAAGCGGGATCCGCTCGGTGCACGAGGCCGGCACGTAGCGGTTCATGCCATGGACGGCTGAGTCGACCGCGTCGCGGGCCATCACCCGGTAGGTCGTGTACTTCCCGCCGGCCACCATGGTCAGGCCTGACACCGGCGAGACGACCGCGTGTTCCCGGGACAGCCGCGAGGTGCCCTC
>NZ_CAUVXI010000054.1:0-23863 GCF_963555845.1 Protofrankia sp. Cas8
GCTCTGGGCCAGCGCACCAGCGCGGTCATGGGCCGTGACGACGCGGTCGAACAGGTCGTCGCCGCGGCCGGCGAGACCGGCGAGGCGGTGTGGCCGATGCCACTGCCACCAGAGCTGCGCAAGGTGCTCGACTCGGCCGTCGCAGACCTCGCCAACGTCGGCGGCGGCGGCAGCCGCGATGGCGGCATGCTGGTGGCCGCGCACTTCCTGAGCGCCTTCGTACCTGATCACATTCCGTGGGCGCACATCGACATAGCCGGGCCCGCCTGGAACGCGGGCGAACCCTACGGTCACACCCCGAAGGGCGGCACCGGTGTGATCGTCCGAACCTTGCTCCAGCTGGCCGAGAACATCGCCGGGGAGTCGGCGCCCCGCTCCGAGCCTGACAAACAGATTACCGGCGAGTAGCGGGCAACGAGCGGAAGTGGCACAGAAAAATACCCGGCGTCATGGACCACAGTTGCCGGGACCTGCGATACATCCGTCCTGCGGCATGAAAGACTGAACGCATCCCATCCAGTCAACGAGAAGGGACGCCTGGCGTGGTGGACTCTGCGGCCGGTCCCGTAGACCTTGTCATCCTCGGTGGCGGTAGCGGCGGTTACGCTGCGGCCCTGCGCTCCGCCGAGCTCGGTCTGGACGTCGCTCTGATCGAAAAGGGCAAGTTGGGCGGAACCTGCCTGCATCGCGGGTGCATTCCGACCAAGGCCCTGTTGCACTCGGCGGAGATCGCGGATAATGTCCGCGAGAGCGAGAATTACGGGATCCGATCGACCTTCGACGGAATCGATATCACGAAGGTCAACGCTTACAAGGACTCGGTGGTCAGCAAGCTCTACCGGGGCCTCGCCGGCCTGGTGAAGGGCCGCGGCATCGAGGTCATCGAGGGTCACGGACGGCTGGTGTCGCCCACCGCCGTTGCCGTGGGCGACCGGGTCATCTCCGGCCGCCATGTGGTGCTCGCGACCGGGTCGCAGTCGAAGTCGCTGCCCGGCTTGGAGATCGACCACCGCCAGGTGATCACCAGTGACGACGCCTTGGAGCTCGACCACGTGCCGGCATCCGCCGTGGTTCTCGGTGCCGGCGCGATCGGCTGTGAGTTCGCCTCGGTGTGGCGTTCCTTCGGTGCCGAGGTCACGATCGTCGAGGCACTGCCCCATCTGGTGCCGCTGGAGGAGGAGTCCAGCTCCAAGCTGCTGGAGCGGGCGTTCCGCCGCCGCGGTATCAAACAGCACCTGGGTGCCCGGTTCGCCGGTGTGAAGAGCACCGACGCAGGTGTCACGGTGTCGCTGGAGGACGGAACGACCATCGAGGCCGAAGTGCTGCTCGTCGCGGTCGGGCGCGGTCCGGTCTCCGAAGGGCTCGGTTATGACGAGGTCGGCATCGCGATGGATCGCGGCTTCGTCCTGGTCGACCACGAGCTGCGGACGAACCTACCGACCGTCTCCGCGCTCGGCGACCTGCGACCGGGGCTCCAGCTCGCCCACGTCGGATTCGCCGAGGGCATCTTCCTCGCCGAGCACCTCGCCGGATTGAACCCGGCGCATGTCGACTACGACAACGTTCCGCGGGTCACCTACTCCCATCCCGAGGTGGCATCGGTGGGGCTGACCTCGACTCGGGCCGCGGAGCTGTACGGAGAGATCGTGACCCACACCTACGATCTGGCCGGCAACGGCAAGGCGCAGATCCTCCAGACCACCGGTGCCGTCACGCTGGTCGCCCTGCCCGACGGGCCGGTGGTGGGCATCCACATCGTCGGCGACCGGGTCGGCGAGCTGATAGCCGAAGCCCAGCTGATCACGAACTGGGAGGCCACCGCCGCCGATGTCGCCCAGCTCATCCACCCGCATCCGACCCTGTCGGAGGCCATCGGCGAAGCACACCTCGCCCTCGCCGGCAAGCCGCTGCACTCCCACAATTAGAACCACAATGTCTGGCGGCGCAGGACAAACGTGATCGTGTCGCCTTGAGTCGATCAGTTACTGACAGACCCACAGCGTTCGCGGCCACTCCCCGTCGCCCACGGACGGCCGGACGCCACGAAGGAGTCGTACCCCATGTCTGTGTCCGTCACGATGCCCCGTCTGGGTGAGAGCGTGTCCGAGGGCACCGTCACCCGCTGGCTGAAAAAAGAAGGCGAGCGCGTCGAGGCCGACGAGCCGCTCCTCGAGGTCAGTACGGACAAGGTCGACACCGAGATCCCAGCGCCCGCCTCCGGAGTGATCAGCGCCATCCGGGTCGCCGAGGACGAGACGGTCGAGGTCGGTGTCGAACTCGCCGTCATCGACGAGGGTGCAACGGCGGGGCAGGCCGCGCCCCAGGCTCCACCCACAACACCTGCCGCGGCCGTCGCGCCGACGCCACCGCCCCCGCCGGCTCCGGCACCCCCGCTGGCACCGGCACCGGCACCTGCGGCAGCTCCCCCGCCGGTCGCGGCCCAGACGCCGCCGGCGGCCCTGCCGGCCCAGGAGTTCGCGCCGGACGCGGGCTCCGAAACTCCGTCCAACGGCAGCGGATCGCTCGGTGCCTATGTCACCCCGCTGGTCCGACGGCTCGCGGCCGAGCACGATGTGGACCTGTCCGCGGTGACGGGCACGGGCATCGGCGGCCGCATTCGCAAGCAGGACGTCATCGACGCCGCGCGCACGCCGACGGCCGCGGACACGGCTGCGGCACCCATGGCCGCGGCTGTGGCACCAGCACTGACACCGGCTGTGGCTGCGGCACCGGCTGTGGCACCAGCACCGGCTGTGGCACCAGCACCAGCACCGGTGACGCCCGTGCCGGTTTCGCTGCGCGGTCGCACGGAGAAGATGTCGCGGCTGCGATCGGTCATCGCCCAGCGGATGGTCGAGTCCCTGCAGGTCAGCGCCCAACTCACCACAGTCGTCGAGGCCGACGTCACCCGCATCGCGCGCCTGCGGGATCGCACGAAGGCCGCGTTCGAGGCGCGAGAAGGCGTGAAGCTGTCGTTCCTGCCGTTCTTCGCGGTCGCCGCCTGCGAAGCGCTGCGGGAACATCCGAATCTCAACGCAAGTGTCAACGTCGAGCAGGGGACCGTCACCTACTACGACACCGAGCACCTGGGCATCGCGGTGGACACCGCCCGGGGACTGCTCGTCCCGGTCATCCACCACGCCGGGGATCTCAACCTCACGGGCATGGCACGCAAGATAGACGACCTGGCGACCCGGACCAGAGACAATCGTGTGTCACCGGACGAGCTGGGTGGTGGCACCTTCACGCTGACCAACACCGGCAGCCGCGGTGCCCTGTTCGACACACCGATCATCAACCAGCCCCAGGTCGGCATCCTCGGCACCGGTTCCGTGGTCAAACGGCCCGCGGTCGTGGACGACCCCGAGCTGGGCGAGATCATCGCGGTGCGGTCGAAGGTGTATCTCGCGCTCACCTACGACCACCGGATCGTCGACGGTGCCGATGCGGCTCGCTTCCTCACCAGCGTCCGCAGCCGCCTGGAAGAAGGCGCCTTCGAGGCCGAACTGGGCCGGTAGGCCGCCACCTGCCCGGTCCGGCGTTGGTGTTCCGTCGTGGTGGGTCGGCTCGCCGACCCACCACGAACACGCAAGGATCCGGTCAATGAACATCGCTGTCACCGGCGCCACCGGTCTGATCGGCTCCGCGCTCGTCCCGGCGCTGCGCCGTGACGGGCACACCGTTCGCGTCCTGGTCCGCCGGCCGCCCAGGGGCAACTTCGAGATCCCCTGGGATCCCGGCGCCGGCATGCTCGATCCGGCGGCGTTGACCGGCCTCGACGCCGTCGTCCACCTTGCCGGCGTCGGGGTCGGTGACCATCGTTGGACCGACAGCTATAAGCGACAGATCCTCGACAGCCGGGTCGCCGGCACAACGCTGCTCGCGGATGCTCTCGCCGGTCTTGACGGGCCGCCACGGGTCCTGCTCTCAGCCAGCGCGGTCGGCTGGTACGGCGACACCGATGATCGCGTAGTCGACGAATCCGCGCCCCCCGGAACAGGCTTCCTCGCCGAGGTCACGGCCGCGTGGGAGGCCGCCACCGCGGCCGCCGAGCAGGCCGGCGTGCGGGTGTGCCACCTGCGCTCAGGTGTCGTGCTGGCCGCCCGCGGCGGAGCCCTCGCCAGGCAGCTCCCGCTGTTCCGGCTCGGTGTCGCCGGCAGGCTCGGATCAGGCCGCCAATGGCTGAGCTGGCTCACCCTGGCCGACGAGATCGCGGCGATCGGCTTTCTGCTCACCGCTGACGCCGTTCACGGCCCGGTGAACCTGACCAGTCCCGAGCCGGTCACCAACGCGGCATTCACCCGCGCGCTCAGCTCTACGCTGCGCCGCCCGGCGATCCTGCCGGTACCCGCTGTCGCGTTGCGGGTCGTGCTGGGCGACTTCGCGGACGAGGGCGTGCTCGTCTCCCAACGAGTTATCCCTCAGGTACTCACCGAAGCTGGTTTCGCGTTCTCCCAACCCGACATCCACACCGCTCTGCACGCGGTCATCGCCAATGCCGACGGTGATCGGTGATCGGTGATGACATCCATGATGAGCGGATCCCGAGCGTTCAGGCGACGGCGTCGACCTGGGTCGCAACGCGCCATCCCTGTTCGGTTCTGACCAGGGTGACGTCGGACTGCAACCGGTCGTGGCCGGGCTGTCGCGCCAGCACCGTCCCTGCTTTGTCGACATAGGTGTACGGCAGACGCCGATAGGTGATCCGCAGTACGGACTTCTCACTGCCGGTCTCTCGAATGACAAGGTCGAGAATCTCCTGATGCAGACCGACGGCGTGTCCACCGAGCGCCCCTATCTGCCGGATCAGGGCCACGTCCCGCGCGTATGCGGTACTACCGGGAGCGTCCACACCGGCGATGCCCGCCTCATCAGCCTGCTCGAACGCCTGGTTGCGGGCATTGTCCAGACCCACGATGACGTCCCGCCAGACCTGCTCGGGCGACACCCGCGCGGCAGGGGAGGCGTCGAGCGGGCGCGCGCGCTGCGGACCGGACCGGACGAGGACCAGCAGGCCACTGACTGTCAGCACCACGATCACGGCGAGCACGGCCACGACGGCCCAGATCCGCCGTGGGCCGGCGAAGACGGCTGCCGGCTCACCACCGGCGGCGGGACCACCCAGGGTGGACGTACGCGGGGCGTACGTACGAGTAGTCACAGCGCGCGGGGTGGACGCAGGTGGGGTGGACGCACCGGCGGCGCCGTGGGTGGTGCGCGGCGCCCGGATCGGACGCGGCGTCGTGCGGGCGGCCGGCCCTGGCCGCGGGCCGCGCTCGGCGGGCTCGGCGTGGGCGTCATCGACTCCGGGTGGCGGTGGGGGCAGTGGCGGTGGGGGCAGTGGCGGCAGCGGCAGTGGGGTGACGGCGTTGTTGACGAAACGAACCGGCAGCGGGGTGGCGCTGTGCGCCAACGCCGCGACCAGATCCTCCGCGGTTGGCCTGCGGACAGGATCATCGACCAGGGCCGGCGCGACCGCCACGGCAACCGCCGCCGCGTCCGGACCGGTCGCCTGCGGCATCGCCGCCAACAACAGGCTCGCGAGATCACTGACATCCACCGCGGGCGTCGCGGACGCACCCGCCAGACCCGCAACACCGACGCCGGCGAGTACCGGTCGGCCGTTGGGCTCCAACAGGACATCATCAGGATCGAGTTGTCCGTGGACGACGCCGGCGGCATGCGCCGCGGCCAATGCCTGGGCCACCGGCAGCCCGACCGTGACGACCTCACCGGGGTCGAGGCGATCCCGCGTCTCCAACAGGTGACCCAGGCTGATCGCCCCGGCAACAGGCTCGGCGACAACCGCGAGGCCCTCGGCGGTGGCAACCACGTCGATGACCGGGAGGAGGTGGGGATGGGAAAGCCCGAGCAGGACCTGCGCCGCTCGCATCGCGGCATCCCTGGCCGCCGCGTCCGGTGGCAGTCGGACGCGGCGGACCACGCACTCGGCCCCCGTGGCCACCACACGGCCGGCCCAGACCTCCCCGGCACCGCCGCCTCGAACTCGGGCCCGCAGCACCACCCCGCGGACGGCCGGAGTACCCGGAATCCCATGGTAGCCGCGAGAACCCATGGAATCGTCCATTGCTGTCACAAGCAGTGACGGTAGGCCGAAAAGGCCGTTCTGTGCAGCCCTCACCGGAAACCTGTGGATAACTCGTGCGAACAGTTGGTCCGGATAGGTTGGCCGCGCCACGCCACGGAACGACCGCGACACAGAGCAATTCAGCGTGGCCCGGCGGAGATACCGTACCGAAACATAGGAGGTACCATGAACATCCTGGCGACCAGCGCCGGCTTCATGCCGGACGGGCGGTGGGGCGCACGGGTCGGCCCGATCATCCACCACGCGCTGCGCCTGGCCGGGAACCCCGCGCGTCCCAAGCTCTGTCTGTTGGCAACCGCCAGCGGCGACGACCCGACAAGCTACGCGCGTTACTACGCGGCACTGGCGCGTGACCTGCCGGACCTGCGCGCGTCCCATCTCGCCCTGTTCCCCATGCCTACCGTGGCCGACGTCCGGGCACACCTGCTGGATCAGGATGTGATCTGGGTGGGCGGTGGCAGCGTCGCGAATCTGCTCGCGGTGTGGCGGACACACGGACTCGATACGATCATGCGGGAAGCCTGGACGGCCGGAGTGGTCCTAGGCGGCGTGTCCGCGGGGTCGCTGTGCTGGCACGTCGGAGGTACAACCGACTCGTTCGGTCCGGACCTGCGACCGGTCACCGACGGGCTCGCGCTGCTGCCGTTCAGCAACACCCCGCACTACGACTCCGAGGCCGGCCGACGTCCGCTGTACCAGAAGCTGGTCGCCGCGGGCTCGCTGCCGCCCGGTTGGGCCACCGACGATGGTGTCGGCCTGCACTTTCGCGGCACCGAACTGGTCGAGGCGGTCGCGGACCGGGCCGAGGCCTTCGCGTGGCGGGTCGAACAGGACCCGACCACGGGGGTGCGGGAGACACGGGAGATCCCCCGGCGCCTGCCGGCGGTGTGACACCGGCAGTGTGACGCCGGCGCTGTCTTCCCCATCGTCTCTGGGAGGATTCCGCAGGTTGGCGTAGCCTCACTTTTGTGGAGGTCATGCGGCTGGGACTGGTTCCCTATGACGATGCCTGGCGGCTCCAGCGTTGCCTGGCCGACCGGCGGATCGCCGCCGAAGTGGACGACACGCTGATCCTCCTGGAACACCCCGGCGTCTACACTGCCGGTCGCCGCACCCAGCCATGGGAGCGCCCCGTCGACGGCACCCCGGTGGTGGACGTCGACCGGGGCGGGAAGATCACCTGGCACGGGCCGGGCCAGCTCGTGGGCTACCCGGTCGTGCGCCTGCCCGAACCACTGGACCTGGTGGCCTACGTCCGCACGCTGGAGGCCGGGTTGATCGCCGCCTGCGCCGACCTCGGCTTGGCGACCACACGGGTGGCCGGGCGCACCGGCGTGTGGACCACCGACGGTGAGCGCAAGATCGCGGCGATCGGCGTCCGGGTCCGGCGCCGGGTCGCCTACCACGGCTTCGCCCTCAACTGCTGCCCGGATCTGACCGCCTTCACCCGCATCGTCCCCTGTGGGATCACCGACGCCGCAGTGACCAGCCTGAGCCGAGAGCTCGCACGGACCGTGACCCTCCCCGAGGCCCTGCCTGTCGTGGAAGACCACATGGTCGACGTGCTGAGCGCCTTCACGACACGCACCACGGTGCCACGGACCCTACCGGTGTCGACATCCGGACCCCACAAGCCGGTTCGGGGGACCGAGGCAGTGCGAGAGACGGAGATGTCAGGGTGACCGCGGTGACACCCGAGGGCCGGAAGTTGCTGCGCCTCGAGCTGCGCAACGCGGCCACGCCGATCGAGCCCAAGCCGCCGTGGATCCGGACCCGGCTGCGGACCGGTCCACAGTACTCCGAGGTCCTGGGGCTCGTCCGCGACAAGGGCCTGCACACGGTGTGTGAGGAGGCCGGGTGCCCGAACATCTACGAGTGCTGGGAGGACCGGGAGGCGACCTTCCTCATCGGCGGGGACGTGTGTACCCGGCGTTGTGATTTCTGCCAGATCGATTCGGGGCGACCGGCGACGGTCGACCCCGACGAACCGCGCCGGGTCGCCGACTCCGTCCATGTCATGGGGCTGCGCTACGCGACCGTGACCGGGGTCGCACGCGATGACCTACCCGACGGCGGGGCCTGGCTGTACGCCCAGACGGTCCGCGAGATCCACGCACGGTGCGGCGACGTCGGCGTCGAACTGCTGATCCCCGACTTCCACGCCCGGGCCGAGCAGCTCGCCGAGGTGTTCGGGGCGACTCCCGAGGTACTCGCGCACAACATCGAGACGGTGCCGCGGGTGTTCCGCCGGATCCGGCCGGGGTTCGGTTACGACCGGTCGCTGGACGTTCTGCGGGCCGCCCGCGCGGCCGGCCTGGTGACCAAGTCCAACCTGATCCTCGGGCTCGGCGAGGAACCCGCCGAAATCCTCGCGACCATGGCGGACCTGCTCGACGCGGGCTGCGAGCTGCTGACGATCACGCAGTACCTACGGCCCAGCCCACGTCATCACCCGGTGCAGCGCTGGGTGCGCCCCGAGGAGTTCGCCGAGCTGCGGGACGAGGCCGAGCGGATGGGGTTTGCCGGGGTGCTGTCGGGTCCGCTGGTCCGGTCGTCCTACCGCGCGGGCCGGATGTACCGGCAAGCTGTCGAGCAGCGCGCCATCGTCGGGCGCTGAGCGCACCCGGCCGACACAATTATTACCCAGAGTAGCCACTGCGATGGTGCACACGTCCCGGCGGAACTAGGCTCACCGGAAAGTCACTCGTCCGCAACACGTGGATGAAGGTCGAGACCATGATTGACAATGCCTACGACCGGTCCGGGAGGTCTGTGTGGTCGTGTTGAGGTCACTTCTGACCGCGATTGAAGAACTCACCCTCCTGCTGCTGCCACACGGCGGCCAGCGAACCGCGCGCCGCAACGCATGGCGTGCCGCTGTCGATCTTCATGTGGGGGTCGACCAGCACGCCGAGGCCCCGTTGACGGTCGGCCGCATCCCACCACAGACCGGGGGTCGGCTCGCGGTCGCCGCCGAGCGCTGACCAATCGATCACGAAACAGGCAATCACGAAACCGCCGATCATCGCATGGCGAAGACCACGGTAGGGGCATCGTCCGCGCGGGGTCGTAGGCTCGCGGTCATGGCACGCAGGAACAGGTCCGGCAGTGACTCGCCGAGCACCGGTACGACGAAGGCCGGTACGGCGAAGGCCGGTACGGCGAAGACAGCACCGACGAAGACAGCACCGACGGGGCGCAAGCGACAGGCGGACGCCGGCGACGGCGCGGCCAAGCCGAGTCGCCTCGCACAGATCAGGACGGTGTACCGGCTCACCCGAGAACGTGATCCCCGCGCGCTCTGGTGGTCGCTTGTCGGTCTTGTTGTACCCATTGTCCTTGCGACGCTGCTCGGCGTGCTGGTCGGACCGCTGTGGATGTGGCTGCCCATCGGGATCATGGTGGGCCTTGTCAGCGCCATGAACATCTTCAGCCGACGTGTGCAGCGGACGGCCTATGCCGAAATGGAGGGCCAGCCCGGCGCGGCAGCCGGAATCGTCGAACGCATGCGTGGCGACTGGCGACTCACGCCTGCTGTCGCGATCAACCGCCACCAGGACGTGGTACACCGCGTGGTCTGTCGAGCCGGTGTCGTGATCATTGCTGAGGGACGGGGACGCGGACAACGGGAGCTTCTCGGAAACGAGGTGCGACGCATCCGCAAGGTGATCGGCGAGGCCCCCGTCCACGATATTGTGATCGGCACCGGGCCTGGCGAGACGCCACTACCCAAGCTGCAGGGAACCCTCATGCGGCTGCCCCGTACCCTACGACGGGGCGAGGTCGACCCCATCGAGCGACGGTTGCGGGCGGTGACCGCACCGGTCCTGCCCATCCCCAAGGGGCCGATCCCCCGCAATATCCCCCGCGGCGGGAAGATCCGGTAATTTTCTGACTATCGTGCGGGCTCGCGAACGATCACGGTGCCGGCAGCACGATCGTGGGTGCCGCGCAGGTCGCGGTCCCAGATGAAGGCCGGGACGAGCAGGCCGAGAAGCACGGTACGGACGGCTGCCCACCACCATCGCGGCCGGCCGTGGTCGCTCACCCGAATGACGCGGGCGCCGACCACGCGCATCCCGATGGTCTGCCCGTTCGCCGCGATCAGGACGAACTCCTCCAGCAGAAACGCAAGGTAGACGGCGAGCCCGCGGGCATCGACCGAGTAGCGGACCCCGAAGAGCACCGGTACGCCCACCAGCAGGTTGGCCACGACGGCGTCCACCGCGAACGCAGCCAGCCGGTGGCCGAAACCCACCACGGCACCAGGGCCTTCCCCCGGTAGGCCGAGCCGTACACCGGGGGGTGTGTCCCGGGGTAGTTGCGGACCTTCCAGCCAGGTTCCGAGAGCGCGTCCCACGGCGCAAGCGTATGCCCCGCGGACACCCCGGGCTTTCAATCA
The DNA here is from genome assembly GCF_963555845.1 of Protofrankia sp. Cas8. Lineage (NCBI taxonomy): Bacteria > Bacillati > Actinomycetota > Actinomycetes > Frankiales > Frankiaceae > Protofrankia > Protofrankia sp. Cas8. Next base: position 10,512 of record NZ_CAUVXI010000054.1, read on the forward strand.
CTGAGAGTAACAAATCAGGGCCATGTTACTGCCACGAAACGCCTTCATCATGCTGACGGAACCATATGGGGTTACGGTCCGCATCGGGTCATGGCGTATCCTTCCTATCCACACAGCCATGAAGCTTCCCTGGAGGGTGGATGTTCACAAACGCCGAAGACGTACTTCGCTACATCGCGGACGAGGGCGTTGAGTTCGTCGACGTCCGCTTCTGTGACCTTCCTGGAATTATGCAGCACTTTACGATCCCGACCGAGGTCTTCGCCGAGTCCGTGTTCACCGAAGGTCTGATGTTCGACGGGTCCTCGATACGTGGCTTCCAGGCGATCCACGAGTCGGACATGCTGCTCCTACCCGACCCGAGTACGGCCTTCGTCGATCCGTTCCGCGAACACAAGACGCTCGCGATGACCTTCTTCATCCATGACCCGATCACGAAGGAGGAATACTCCCGCGACCCGCGCAACACGGCGAAAAAGGCCGAAGCCTACCTGCGCGGGACGGGTTTCGCGGACACCGCCTACTTCGGCCCGGAGGCCGAGTTCTACATCTTCGACGACGTTCGTTACGACTACAACCCGTACGGTTCCATGCACGCCGTCGACTCCGTCGAGGCAGCCTGGAACACTGCCCGCAAGGAAGAAGGCGGGAATCTCGGCTACAAGCCCAGGTTCAAGGGTGGCTACTTCCCGGTACCCCCGACCGACCATTTCACCGATCTGCGCTCGGAGATGGTGCGGGCGCTGTTCCGCGCCGGTATCACCGTCGAGATGCAGCATCACGAGGTGGGGACCGCCGGGCAGGCCGAGATCGACATCCGGTACAGCACGCTCCTGCGGACCGCCGACAACCTGATGCTCTACAAGTACATCATCCGCAACGTCGCGCTGTCCCGCGGCAAGACCGTGACGTTCATGCCGAAGCCGCTGTTCCAGGACAACGGCTCGGGCATGCACGTCCACCAGAGCCTCTGGCAGGGTGACGAACCTCTCTTCTACAGCGAAAACGGCTACGGCGGCCTGTCCGAGCTGGCCCGGCACTACATCGGTGGGCTGCTGCACCACGCGCCGGCACTACTGGCGTTCACCAACCCCACCACGAATTCCTACCGGCGCCTGGTGCCGGGCTACGAGGCGCCGGTCAACCTCGTCTACTCGGCGCGCAACCGGTCGGCGTGCTGTCGCATCCCGCTCAGCGGTGTCTCGCCCAAGGCGAAGCGGATCGAGTTCCGCGTGCCCGACCCGAGCTGCAACCCCTACCTGGCCTTCGCCGCCATGCTGATGGCCGGTCTGGACGGCATTCGCAACAGGATCGAACCGCCGGACCCGATCGACAAGGACCTCTACGATCTCCCGCCCGACGAACTGGCCGCGGTGCCGCAGGTGCCGGGATCACTGGAGAAGGTACTCGACGCCCTCGAAGCCGACCACGACTTCCTGACCGAGGGCAACGTGTTCACGCCCGATCTGATCGAGACATGGATCGACTACAAACGCGTCAACGAGGTTGACGCCATCCGCCTGCGCCCCCACCCCTACGAGTTCCAGCTCTATTACGACATCTGACGCCAGACATCTGGCCACGGACATCGGCCGGCGGACATCCGAACCAGGGACATCCGACCGGCGATAGCGGGGAACAGCGGCACGTCGATCGGCGCCCGGTTCGCGGAAAGGCCGCGGGCCGGGCGCTGTCGTGCGCATGGGACACCGTTCCCGGCTGAAGGACCGCATAGCCCGACGGTGTGGAGGACTTTGTTCCCGGATTCCGGGAAGCACGTGCGGAAGACCCGAAAACTGAACTGTCCGGCAACGCGTGATTGACCGAAAATTTACCGTGGTGGAACTGTGGGGAAACTGGACACGACGAAGATCCGGACGGACCCTCGTGTCACCCGCGACCGGGGTCGAGCAATCCACAGGCACGCGATGAGACACTCCGCTATGTGCCACTCCAACCACGGGGAGTATGAGTGAGTTACCAGGCCGAGTACATCTGGATCGACGGCACCAAGCCGGAACCCCTGATGCGGAGCAAAACCCGCATCGTTGCCGACGGCAGGGAACCCGACATCTGGGGCTTCGACGGCTCGAGCACCAACCAGGCACCTGGATTCAACTCGGACTGCGTCCTGCAGCCGGTGTTCACCTGCCCGGACCCCCTTCGCGGTGGGGCCAATGTCCTGGTGTTGTGCGAGGTCGCGCTGACCGACTTCACCCCGCACCCGACCAACACCCGTGCCTTCTGCCGGCAGGCAGCCGAGAGGTACGCCGACCAGGCCCCCATGTTCGGAATCGAGCAGGAGTACACCTTTTTCCAGAACGGCCGGCCGCTCGGCTGGCCGGAGGTGGGCTTTCCGGCCCCGCAGGGTCCCTACTACTGCGGTGTCGGCGGCGAGAAGATGGTCGGTCGTGCCATCGTCGAGAAGCACACGCAGGCATGCCTCGACGCGGGCCTGGCAATCGAGGGCACCAACGCCGAGGTCATGATGGCCCAGTGGGAGTTCCAGATCGGGGTACTTCCGCCCCCCGCCATCGGCGACCAGATCTGGGTCGGCCGCTGGTTGCTCCACCGGGTGGCCGAGGACTTCGACGTCACCGTCTCGTTCGCGGCGAAGCCCATCCCCGGCGACTGGAACGGCGCCGGCGCACACACCAATTTCTCCACCAAGGCCACGATGGAGAGCTGGGACGCCATCGTCACTGTATGTGAGGCACTTGGTACCCGGGTGCTGGAGCACGTCAAGAACTACGGCGACGGGATCGAGAAGCGCCTGACCGGTCAGCACGAGACCGCGCCGTACGACACCTTCTCCTGGGGTGCCTCCGACCGCGGCGCGTCGGTCCGCATCCCATGGGCGGTGGAAAAGGCCAAGAAGGGCTGGATCGAGGACCGTCGTCCCAACGCCAACATGGACCCGTACCTGGTCACCGGCCTGATCGTCGACACCTGCTGCAGTGCTCTGGCCGGCGCGAGGCCGACCCTGGCCATCCCAGGCCAGAAGGACACGGCCGAGACCACGGTCACGGCCTGATCTGTGTCACCGTCCTGATCTGTACCATGATCGCGGATCGCGGGACCCCGTGCCACGCCGAAGGCGTTGCACGGGGAAAGCCCGCTATCCGGTGGACGACCCGCCCGCCCCTTCGCGGGCGAAGAGCGTCTCAGCCACCGCACGTGCACCCGCAGCCATCCGCCGGTAGTCGCCGAGCAGCGCCTCGGCCTGCTCCGCCGGATAGCCGACCGCCCTCGCGACCTGGGCCAGCGCCCGCGGTGCATGTGGCAGCACGTCGCCGGGACGCCCCCGGGTCAGTGTGATCGCGTTACGGAGCCGGGATGCCATGGTCCACGCGTCCGACAAGATCGCCGCCTGCGCCGGGTCGAGCAGGCCGGTGGCCGCGGCGGCCCGAAGGCCTGCAAGCGTTGACGTCGTGCGCAGCACCGGTAGTGCCTGGGCGTGACGCAGCTGCAGCACCTGCACCACCCACTCGACGTCGGTGAGACCACCAGGCCCGAGTTTGAGGTGCAGGGAACGGTCGACACCCCGTGGGATGCGCTCGGTCTCCATTCTGCCGCGTAGCCTGACGACCTCGGCCACGGCATCGGGTGGCAGGAATGGCGGATAGCGGATCTCATCAACCCAGGCACGGAACCGGTCACCCAGCTCCGCGTCACCGGCAACCGGCCGCGCCCGCAACAGCGCCTGGGTCTCCCAACCCGCTGACCACCGGCGAAAGTAGGCGGCATAGCTAGCCGGCGTGCGGGTCATCGGACCCGCACGGCCTTCCGGGCGGAGCTGCGCGTCGAGGATCAACGGCGGGTCACCGGCGGGCACCGCGAGCAGTCGGCGCAGTTCGGCCACGACCGCCCCGGCCGCGTCGGCCGCGTCGGTTACCGGGTCGGTTACCGGGTCGTCGATCGGCTCGTGGACGAACACGACATCCGCGTCGCTGCCGTAGGACAGCTCCGCCCCGCCAAGACGACCCATCGCCATCACCGCGATCCGCACCGGCAGCGGCCGACCGGTCTCCTGCTCGAAGCGACGTTCCGCCACGTACAGGGCTGCCTCGATCGTCGCGGCTGCAGCGTCGGACAGGGCCCGGCCCACCGCGGCGACGTCCAGCAGTCCGAGCAGGTCGCCGCAGGCGACGCGGATGAGCTCAACCCGACGCACCGCCCGTGCCCGCCCGACCGCCTGTTCCCCGCAAGGATTGCGGCGAGCGATCGCGATCATCGCCTGGACCAGCTGCTCCCGGGTGCGGGGACGCAGATCGTCGATGGTCCGCAACAGCCGCACCGACTCCGGCGCACGCTGCATCAGGTCCGCAACGTAGCGACTCGTGGCCAACACGCGGCACAACCGTTCGGCCGCGCCGCTCTCGTCCCGCAGCAACCGCAGGTACCAGGGAGTACGTCCCAGCGCCTCGCTGACCTGACGATAGGCGAGCAGGCCGGCGTCGGGGTCGGCCGCATCGGCGAACCAGTGCAGCATCGCCGGGAGCAGACGGCGTTGGATGGTGGCGGTCCGACTGACACCGTTGGTCAGCGCTTCGATGTGGCGCAGCGCACGTGCGGTGTCGGCGAAGCCCAGCGCGGCAAGCCGGTCCCGAGCCTCCGCCGGGGTCAGGCGAACCTCCTCGACGGACAACCGCGCCACCGCCTCCAGCAACGGCTGGTAGAAGAGCCGCTCGTGGAGCCGCCGCACGAACCGGGCGACCCGGGCATGCTCGGCCACGATCTCCGCGGCGGAGGTGAGACCCAGAGACCGGGCGAGCCTGCGCAGTTCGCCAGGGTCGCGGGGCAGGGTGTGTACCCGGCGGAGCCGTTGCAGCTGCAGGCGGTGCTCGGTACCCCGCAGGAAGCGGTACGCGTCGGCCAGACCGGCCGCGTCCCGGCGGGCGACATAGCCACCGCGGGCGAGCGCGTCCAGTGCGGACAGGGTCGAGGCCGTCCGCAGCTTCGGGTCGGTCCGGCCGTGGACAAGCTGGAGCAGCTGGACGGCGAACTCGACGTCGCGCAGTCCGCCCGGGCCGAGTTTGAGGTTACGGTCGGCGTCCCCGGGCGGCAACGACCGCTCCACCCGCCGCCGCATCGTCTGGACATCACTGACGAACCCCGGCCGCGACGCCGCCGACCAGACCAGCGGTCCGACCGCGGCGCAGAACCGCTCCCCCACGTCACGGTCGCCCGCGACCGGGCGCGCCTTGAGCAGAGCCTGAAACTCCCAGGTTCTCGCCCATCGCCGGTAGTAGGCGTCGTGGCTGGCCAGGGTACGGACAAGTGGGCCGTCCCGGCCTTCAGGCCGCAGTCCCACGTCGACCTGGAACAACGCCCCTTCGCCGGTGACCGCCCCGCAGGCACGGACTATCCCCTCCGCGAGACGGGTCGCCGCCTCCAACCCGCCAACCTCGTCGCCGCGGATACCCTCAGTATTGTCGGTATTGTCGGCACGTTGTCCCGGCTCCGCCACGAACAGGACATCGACGTCGCTGACATAGTTCAGTTCCCGACCGCCACACTTGCCCATACCGACAACAGCCAGCTGAACCGGGGCAGCCGCCGGCCACAGCGCCGACCGGGCCACGGCGAGGGCGGCGTCAAGAGCGGCTCCCGCGAGGTCGGCAAGCTCCGCGGTGGCATCGTCGAAGGGCACCGCACCGGTAAGATCACGGGCTGCGAGGACGAACAGCGCCCGGCGATAGGCCACGCGCAGCGCGTTGAGAACATCGGTGCCGTCACCGGCCGCTCGCGGCCAGGTCGCGTCCGGATCCGCCCCGACAGCGCGCAGCAAGCGCTCACGGGTGACGCGGTGCTCCGGTGCGGCCCGCATCACACCCTCATCAGCGATCACCCGCCAGTCGGTGGGATGGCGGACCAGGTGATCGCCGAGGGCGGCACTGACGCCGAGCACCGCGACGAGCCGGCGGCGCAGTCCTGGCTGCCGGGCCAGCACGGTAAGCAACTCAGCGCCGACCTCGGGCGGCGCCCTGTCCACGATCCGTTCGATCGCCGCGAGCGCGAGGTCGGGATCGGCGGCCCGCGAAAGCTCCACCAGGACGGCGTTACCGGAGAGGTCGGCACCTGGGGGATCGACGGAGCCGGACGGCAGCCCGACCCCGTCACCGGCGAGCCCGTCGGTTCCGGTGAGCCCGTCGGTTCCGGTGAGCCCGTCGGTTCCGGTGAGCAGCCCGAGCCGCGCCAGGCCGGCGGCCGACCTGTCGACGTTGCTGAAACCCATCCGGGCCAGCTGTGCCTGTACGGAGCTACCCCGCGGATGGATGAACCCGGACTCATCGGTCCCGCGCACGTATCCCATCCTCCTGAAAATACCCCTGGCCATCATGCCGATTGCTCACAGTATCGGCAGATACCGGTCAATCTCGAAAGGCGTGACCTGGCGGCGGTACTCGGCCCATTCGGCACGTTTGTTCCGCAGGAAGAAATCGAAAAGGTCGTCGCCGAGCGTCTCGCGAACCAGTGCGGATCGCTCCATGATGACGATCGCCTCCGCCAGCGAACCGGGCAGTGCCGTGATGCCCCGCTCGTGGCGCTGCGACTCGCTGAGCGTCCACACGTCGTCGGCCGCCGGCGGCGGGAGCTCGTAACCCTCCTGAATGCCGCGCAGACCGGCCGCAAGAATCAGCGCGAAGGCGAGGTAGGGGTTGCATGCGCTGTCCGGCGAGCGAAACTCGATGCGGGTCGTGTTCGGCTTGTTCGGCTTGTACAACGGCACCCGGACGAGTGCGGACCGGTTGTTGTGCCCCCAGCAGACATAGGCGGGTGCCTCCAGCACCTCACCGGCACGCTGGTCGCCGACGATCCGCTTGTAGGAGTTCACCCACTGGTTGGTGACCGCGGTGATCTCGGCGGCGTGGACGAGGAGACCGGCAATGAACGCCTGCGCGACCTTGGAGAGGTGGTAGGCGTCGGTCGGGTCGTGGAACGCGTTCCGATCGCCTTCGAAAAGACTGAGATGGGTGTGCATACCGGACCCGGCCTGATCGCTGTAGGGCTTCGGCATGAAGGTCGCGTAAACGCCCTGGCGGAGAGCGACCTCCTTCACCACCTGGCGAAAAGTCATGATGTTGTCGGCGATGGTGAGCGCGTCCGCATACCGCAGGTCGATTTCCTGCTGTCCGGGCGCAACCTCGTGGTGACTGAACTCGACCGATATCCCCAAGCGTTCCAGAACCCCGATGACCTGCTGTCGGAATTCATGGCTGACATCGTTCGGGGTGAGGTCGAAGTACCCGGATTCGTCGACCGGCGGCGGTACCGGGGCACCCCGCGTCGGCGGTTGCCGCAGCAGGAAGAACTCTATTTCAGGATGGGTGTAGAAGGTGAAACCGGCGTCCGCGGCATTGGCCAGCGTACGACGCAGGACCCAGCGTGAATCCGCCGGGGACGGCATGCCGTCGGGCATGACGAGGTTGCAGAACATCCGGGCGGTGACCGGGCTGTCACCACGCCAGGGCAGGACCTGGAATGTTGACGGATCAGGTCTGGCGAGCATGTCTGCCTCGTGCACCCGGGCGAAACCCTCGATCGAGGAACCGTCAAAGCCGATGCCCTCGGCCAACGCCCCCTCAAGCTCCGCCGGCGCGATCTCGACGGACTTCAGCACCCCGAGCACGTCGGTGAACCACAGCCGGACAAACCGGATGTCTCGTTCCTCCATCGTACGCAGGACGAATTCCTGCTGCTTATCCATGATCGCCTCCGCGCTGAGGGTCGGGCTCGCCGTCGCGGGCGGGCGAGGTGTGCTACGGCCGACCATAGCTACCCGCCGGCCGACACGCTGCAACGTAGTGCTTCCGCAACCAAACTCGTAACCAGACGTTACGACCAGGCAGGTGCGGACCACGCCCTAAGCTCCACCCATGGCCCAGTTGCGTGTCGCGCTTGCCCAGGTCAACACCGTAGTAGGAGATCTTGAAGCCAATGCGGACCTGGTCAGCGGATGGGCGAAGCGCGCTGCACACCGCGGCGCTCACCTGGTGGCGTTCCCCGAGATGACCCTCACCGGATACCCCGCGGAGGATCTCGTCCTGCGCCGTTCGTTCGCACAGGCGTCCCGCACGGCCGTCGATCACCTTGCCCGGCGCCTGGCCGACGAGGGTACCGGGGAGCTGGCCGTGATCGTCGGATACCTCGATACCTCCCGCACGCCCGCGCCGCGGCTGGGTCGTCCCGCGGGCGAGCCGCAGAACGGGGCCGCGGTGCTGTGGCGCGGCGAGGTCGTGGCCCGCTACGCCAAACACCATCTGCCGAACTACGGCGTGTTCGACGAGTTCCGCTATTTCGTCCCCGGCCACGACTTCCCGGTTGTCCGCCTGCACGGCGTGGATGTCGCGCTCACCATCTGCGAGGACCTCTGGCAGGACGGTGGACCGGTCGCGGTCGCACGCGCCGCCGAGGTGGGCCTGCTGGTGTGCATCAACGGGTCGCCCTACGAGCGCGGGAAGGCGTTCCAACGGGACGAGCTGGCAGCCCGGCGAGCACGCGAGGCGGGCGCCGCGCTCGCGTACGTCAACCTGGTTGGCGGCCAGGACGAGCTCGTCTTCGACGGCGGCTCACTCGTGGTCGACGCGGCCGGCCGGCTCCTGGCCCGCGCCGAACAGTTCACCGAGACGCTGCTGACCGTCGACCTGGACCTACCGGCAGCCCGAACCGCTGCATCCGCGGGTCCGACCGTCGTGGCGGGGACGGCGGTCGGTACCGGGACAGCGGTCGGTACCGGGACAGCGGTGGACGCGGGCGACGGCACCGCGATGACGGTGACCCGCCTGATGCTGACGGGCGAACCCGTCGTGGCGTTCGACGCGCAGGCGCCGGCCGTGGCGCAACGGCTGGACTCCGCCGCCGAGCTGTACCACGCGCTGGTCACCGGTACCCGGGACTACGTCGGCAAGAACGGGTTCACCTCGGTCGTGCTCGGCCTGTCCGGCGGCATCGACTCGGCGCTGGTCGCCACGATCGCTGTGGACGCCCTCGGCGCCGACCGGGTGCACACCGTCGCCATGCCATCGGTGCACTCGTCGACCGGATCGGTGGACGACGCGGCTGACCTTGCCCGGCGGACCGGTGTCACCCACACCGTGACCCCGATCCAGCCGGTGGTGGACGCCTTTCACGACGCGCTGGCCACCGCCGGCGGACTCGCCGGCCTGGCCGCGGAGAACCTCCAGGCCCGGGTCCGCGGCACGCTGCTGATGGCCCTGTCGAACGCCCATGGCCATCTGGTTCTGACCACCGGCAACAAAAGCGAGCTCGCGACCGGATTCTCCACCCTCTACGGCGACAGCGCGGGTGGCTTCGCCCCGATCAAGGATGTGCCCAAGACCCTGGTCTGGGAGCTCGCGCGCTGGCGCAACGCGCACGCCGACCGCCGGGGGGAAACCCCACCCATCCCGGAAGAGATCATCGTCAAGCCCCCGTCCGCCGAGCTCGCTCCCGGCCAACTCGACTCGGACCGGCTGCCGGACTACACCACCCTGGACGCCGTCCTCGACGACTACGTCGAGCGCGACCAGGGCCGGACCGAACTGATCACGGCGGGTCACAGCCCCGAGACTGTGGAGCGGGTGATCCGACTGGTGGACCTGGCCGAGTACAAGCGCCGGCAGAACCCGCCGGGGCCGAAGGTGACCTCGAAGGCGTTCGGTCGCGACCGCAGGCTGCCGATCACCTCCCACTGGCGGGAGCACCCAAGTGGATAATCAACGCCGGCGAAGCGGTCACACCGCCAGGTGGGCGTTCACGGCACGGGCCAGCTCGCCGAATGCGGGCATTTCCACCACGGTGACGCCGGCCGCGGTGAGCAGTTCGTGGCCCTGGCAGTCAGCGACGAACAAACTGGGTTCCCGCCAGGCGATGACCACTCGGGGGATCTTCGCCGCCAGGATGAGCTGGGTACAGGTACGCGGCCGGGACGTGCGTTGGGAACAGGGCTCAAGCGTGCTGTAGATCGTCGCGGTGGCGAGCCGGGAATCGGCCGGGGAGATCTTCGCAAGCGCGGACTCCTCGGCATGCACCGCATCGTCGACCTCCCGGGAGAATCCGCAGGAGATCTCCTCGCCGTTCTCCTCGACGATGACAGCTCCCACGGAGTAGGCACCGGTCGCGGGTGGGCAGCGATGGGCGAGCTCGATGGCACGCGTCATCCACCGATGGTCGTCGAACTGGGCATTGAGGTTCATGGACTGCTCGTCCTTCCCCTGACGGGTTCGACGCCCGTCGCAGCGGTGCACCCGATGACCGGTAGGCGGCGCGGGGACGTACCGGACCATCGCAACGGTAGCCGTCCTGTCATTCTTCAGGACAGGGTCGTCGACCACCAACCGGACGTCGGTGGTTCGCGGCGTCCACCAGCCATCGCGGGTACCAAGGGCCAGGCCCGATCACAAGATCGTAGCCAGATCCAGAACCCACCCGGCGAAGCCAGCTGGGACCCTCCACCGGCCGAGCAGATTGATCGACGGCCAACAACTCATTAACACGCCAGGACAGCCAAAATCCAGTAAGGTCTCTTGATCTAGCCGCAGAAGGAATCAGCTGAACAATTACCGGGCGGGTTCAAACAGTCGTAGCGACGCATCGACCGCTTAAGACCCACGATTCTTTAGCTACCACATTCTACCCCTTCTATCAACGCCATGGCCTCGATCGCGAATCGCTCCAGATCATCAAACCAGTCCGGGTAATTATCTCTTCGTGTATAAAATTTTACGGTCGTACCATGGGTCAGATAATCGTCACCCACCCCGGTACTGACGACAGCAACCAGCGAATCCGCTAAGCCAGATTTCCGAGCTTTCCCTAAAGCGGTCACAGCAAAAGACAATCCCCGAGAGGCGACTCTCGGCAAATAGCTTGACAGATCATTAAGCAAGTCGAGATCCGGGATTTTGACATCGTTTACTTCGAGCTCAAGATACGGCAAACCTTCAGATTCAGCGATTGACTCAAGCGACGGGTCATAAAGAGCTGCAAGTACATACGAACCGCAGGGGCTGACACTCCATCCTTCATCACAAATCTCACACAACTCGGACGGAAGCTCCTGCGCAAGAATCGAGCCATCCACCGATGCGATTAGCTCCCGCATTTTCGAGTTCACCATCATGGCCGTACGATCCCAAGATATTGGTATGCTTTATCAATATAATTCTGCGGAATCTGCTTAATAGTACCCTCCGACAACATCTTTCCAGATTTACTGATCCATTCACCCGTCGATGGATTAAGGTAGTATTTATCGGCTTTCGTGGCACCACGACCCATCAGCTGCAAGTGAATGCCAGCTGATGGAGTCCCGGGGTTCTGATTCTCTACGTCGATACGCCACGACCGGTTCGGTCCGTAGCCAACGGTCTTACTGTTAACGACTGGAGCATCCGCAGGCGATGTGAGCCCGCACCCCACTGGAGGCGCATTGTGGACGAGGACGGGGGTGGCACCAGCCTCCACATAATACGTATGGAGACCCTCCACCGTCAGGTTGAAGACCCGCTGCACCCGGTGGAAGGTTCGAGTGCCCACCACCGGGACAAGCCCACCGTCTGGAGTACGCAGCACCTCACCCGGATGAAGATCGATCGCAGCGACCCAGTCGTGCGCGGCCTGGTCCCAGAACGGATGATGATCCGTAGCGGTGATGACCCGCTGCCCCTCGCCGGTCCGGACGGTGACAGCAACCAGAGTCTTGTCACCCTCCCCCACGATCACAGCCGTCACCGTGTGATCCTCGGTCCGACCGGTCGCCGGATCCGTGGCCCGCACCCGATCCCCCACCCGCACATCCCGGATCGGTTTCCGGCTGCCATCAGCCATCAGGACCTCGGTCGCCCCGTCGAAACTGTTCAGCTCACACGACTTGGCGCTACTCTCCCGCACCCCATCCCGCACATCAGAAAAATCATTCTTGTACTTTTCGGCATAACCGGCAGCAGCAAGACCCCCCACAGTCGCCACCGCCGTACCCTCGGCAATCACCGCCACCCCCGCCGGCGCACCCACACCCGTCGCGAGCAGCAACACCCCACCCGTATCCATACCAACACCCAGCAGCGTCAGCCCGACACCCACCGCCACACCAGCAAGATCAACCCCGAGGTTGGCGGCATCCCGAGGATTCTGGAGCAGATAACTCGCCACATTCGCGACCGGCTCCACCACCTGCACCACGTCCTGCTTGAGCCGACCAATCAGCCCACGGTCCAACCACGACCTGTGCTGACCAGACGCCGCCACACTGTTGGTGGCCATCGAGGAGCCACACCAACGGCCACTGCGACTGGACGGTGATGGTCCCCGGGTACGCGCCCTCGCTCACTGGCTGGCTGCCTATGCCGACCAGCTCTGGCCGTTCACCAAGACGCTCGTAATTGAATAGACGGACAACGCCAGCGGCGGCCGGCAAAGACCGAAACGGCATCAGGCCGTGTCGAGGTACTGGCATACCCAGCAGACCGTCGGCCGGTACTGTCCCAGTCGGTCTTACCTGACCTCGGCGCGCAACCACGGCGTCGCGTTCCCCAGCAACCCCTGGCTCCCCACTTCAACCACCTGATCATTCAGAGCTACGCCATGAATGCCCACGAATCAAGAGATTTCAAGGTGCACCGTCGCGATTGCAGCGATCACGCTAAGCTGCACTGGCCCCTCAGCCCGAAGCCACACCAATGACGGAAACGAGACCGAGCGCACGAGATCAAAGCTGACACCATCAGGCCAAGGCCCATCCTTGGGCTCCAGCACCGTTGCGATCACCTGATCCAAGGGCTCAGCACCGGGACCAGGAAGCCTCCCTATCGAAAAATAGTATACATCTCGGAATGCAATGATAATGTCAGGCTTTTGCGGCCCCCAACGAAGCCCGATATCGAGAGCTTCGAGATCATCCACTCGAGAAAAAGAAAGTCGATCTATAACGTATCCCGTGCACCGAGGCGCAATCTCGAGAAGTTGAGAGAAGCCTGTCATCGAATCACCGTCTCTCCAGTCGAATGATCAGTCGTTACCTGTCCGTCCGGCCCGTACCTCTGACTGTAGTTTTTTTGGTTTGGACCGGGATCGATCTTGGGCCCAATCCTTTGCACCTCTCGATTCGGCCTAATCCACAGCACGCTTCCATCAGGGTGATCATATCTCCTATAACCGCCGCTAGTGTCTCGTGATTCCACTGACTTTACAAAATGCTGACTGTGGTGTTTAATGAGTGAATGGAACTGACAACGGATGCGCGGGCAGAACTACAGGCATTGGTGAACAGCCAGGATGCGCCGGCGGCAGTGGCGACGCGAGCCCGGATCGTATTGTGGCGAGCGGAGAACCGGCAGAAGAAAGAAATC
>NZ_CAUVXI010000054.1:24116-26367 GCF_963555845.1 Protofrankia sp. Cas8
GGTCAGCAAGGATCCTGCCTTCGCGGAGAAGGTCGCCGACATCGTTGGCCTTTACCTTGATCCGCCCGGTGAGGCTGTCGTGCTCAGCCTGGACGAGAAGACGCAGATCCAGGCGCTGGACCGCACCCAGCCACTACTGCCGATCGAGTTCGACGCCTGCGAGAAACGCACCCACGACTACGTCCGGCATGGCACTACCGACCTGTTCGCCGCGTTGAATGTCGCGACCGGAGAAATTTTCGGGGAGTGCCGACCAACTCATGACGGCGCGGAATTCCTGTCCTTTCTCAAGAAAGCTGTCAAGCCTCACGGCGGCAAGGAAATTCATGTCGTGCTGGACAATCTTTCCACCCACACCACGCCCGATGTTGAGGCATGGCTGGAGGAGAACCCGCACGTGCATTTCTACTTCACCCCGGTCGGATCGTCGTGGATCAATCAGATCGAAACGTGGTTCGGTATCATCACCCATCAGTCGATCCGCCGCGGTACCTTCACCTCCGTACAGCTTCTCATCCAGCAGATCCGGGACTACATCGCCCACTGGAACAGCAATCCGAAGCCATTCACATGGACTGCGACCGCGGACGAGATCCTCGCCAAAGTCCAGCTTATCCAGACCAACATCAAGAAACTTGTCGACAACAACAGAAAGTAAAGTCAGTGGAATCACGAGACACTAGTCTCTGACTTGAATTTGAACCCTTGACCGAAGATCTCCGCTTCTGCTTCGTCGAAGGTTTTTCCATTCAGATTAGGAAGACTTGCTACACCACACACCTCGTTGGCGTTGTGGACGAGGTCGGGGGTCGTACCAGCCTCCACTCCACCAGCTTCTGGCAGGTCCCATCCACCAGTATCGATCGGGTTCTCGTCGTCGGGGTTGGTGGGTGAGTCGGGGTTGATCGGCGGGGCAGGAGGCCTACCGCCACCGGATGAACGGCCGGCACCACCCGCAGCCGGATCAGGTCCGGGCTCGTCCGGCAGGCAGGTAGTCGCCAGCGGCGACGGACCCCCCACCGAGGCGCAGTTACCGTCCGTGCCCTGCCCGGACGCACCGTCCCCCCGCGGCAACAAATCCGCACAGATCCCCGGCGCTCACTGCGAAGAGCCGCATATGTTCCACGGTGAGTGGAATTACACTCTTGCGGCGCTGGCGGCAGCGTAGGTAATAGAAGATGTAGTTATTTCTTTACAGGGCCATATTTTACCGGAAATAAGGTATTGACCAGTTGTGGACACCTATCAAGGGGACTCTTCCGGAAGATCTTCGAAAAACTGTGCAACAGGATAGTTTGCGATCAGCCGAGCAAGTCCCACGGGTGTTTGTCCGTAGTTGTTAGCCCGCCATGGGTCAGCGCCACGCTCCCGTAGCAGGGAAATAAGTTCACCTCGACCACGCGAGTTGAAGGCCGCCTTTGACAGAGGCGTGTTACCGAATTTGTCCACGCTGTCAATCGTCGCCCCAGCATCCAAAAGCGCCCGTGCTGCCGCAACAGAATAATCCTGAGCTGCGAAATGCAACGGGGTAAATCCCTCGATATCCGCAACATTTGGATCGTGCCCATCTGCGAGGAGCTCCACAACCCGCTCAACATCGTTATCTACTGCTGCATAATGCAAGGGTGTACGCTTCATTCGGTCCATTTTCTCACCTCGGATCCTCATAGCGATGGGACCTATTGGAAAACCGATCCTCCAACTGATAGATATCCGAATTATTCCGATCCTCGATTACTTGGTCGCGGGTCCACCATTCAGGTCGCGCTCGTTCTTGCGTCCGCCGCCACTCGCGACCTGGCTTGTGACCGATGTCAGGATTACCTTCGATCCGCCGACCAGTATTTGGGTCGATCAGATTACCATCGGCATCCCGTGGGGCATCTTCAAGGATCTTCTCTTTTACCTTTTTCCGTAACCTAACTCGGCTGGCCGCTGGATCGTCGTTCTTCTTACGGGCTTCAAGAATAGTAGCGCCGTCTAGTAGACCCTCGAGACTTGGGAAGATCGTGGTATTGGGACCCAGCTCCGCACCCGGAAAGATCGTAACCGGGGAATCCACCAGATCACCCGGAAACACCGGGAACGGCGGCACACACGCCCCCACCAACGGCACCACCCCCGCCGACACCGCACACCCCAACCCGGCAAACCCCGACACGGTCACCTGTGTGTCCGCCGGAGCAGCCCCCGCACCAGCCGACGCCGTCGGCCCCGTAAACACCGGAGAATCCGACGCACCCGGCCCATA
>NZ_CAUVXI010000054.1:26931-28487 GCF_963555845.1 Protofrankia sp. Cas8
ACCGACACCCACGAGGAACGACCCAAGCGACCGGGCTCGTGGACCTCCAGCGCGGCGCGGGACAGTCGAACACCTTCTGATCCGTCAGCCCGGCACCCTTGACGGTGAACGCCGCCACCACATCCCCATGGGTATCGGCCAGCGGCACCCACGCCCCACCCGACGTGCCCAGGCCGATCAGATCCCCATCCGGATCCCGGGCGTAGGTCGACGTCCCGTCCGCGACCGGCTCCTTCTCGGCCCCGGCGTAGCCCAGCGTGGTGCTGTTACGGACCGCGAGCCGATCTAACCCGTCATACCCGTACGTCGTCGTCCCCGACGTACTGTCCGACACCAGCCGATCAAACCCGTCAAACGTCGTGGTCGCGGTCGTGCCGCCCGCGGTCCGGGTCGCCCGCGTCCCCCGCGCCGTATAGGTGTAGGTCGCCGTCCCATCGGAGGTCAGCCGATTGCGCTCATCGAACGTCGCCGCCGTGCCGCCCACCGACGTCCGGTTCCCCGCCCCATCCCAGCCGTAGCTCGTCGTGACGTTCGCCGGACTGGTCCAGCTGGTCAACCGGTCCGCCCGATCATAGCCGAAGCTCTGACTCCCCGACCCCGCCAACCCGGCCGGACTCAACGTTTCGGTCAGCCGATTGTCGTTGGCGTCGTAGCTGTACGTCGCCGCCCGCAACGTCCCACCCGGCCCGGACAACGTGTCCGCGGTCGTCCGCCCCAGATTGTCATAGCCGAACGACCGGACTGCCCCACCCGACGCGTAGCTGACTGAGGTCAGCTGGTCGGCGTCGTCATAACCCAGCGTCCGGGTACCACCGGTGGCCGCACCCGTCGTACTGGTCAGATCATCCCGGGCGTTGTACCCGAACGACGACCCGGCAGGCTACCCCGGCTTCTACTCAACCCCGGGCGGTTCAGTCGCCAGAAATCCAGATATACCCTCCGTGCCTAATTATATTTTCAATCAATTCCCTGAAATTAGAAATCTCGACATTCAACTCTGGGTGACCTTGAAGAATATCAAGGAGCTCCTTCAAAAGCTTCTTCATTTGCGGTATATTAAACATAGTATCGCCATACTCGTCAATGCCTTTTAGATAGCTACCTAGACTAGCCAACGGAAGAAATCTAGAAAGCCAGATACCTGCATCCTTTCCCGCATAAGACCGTCCATGAATCTGATTTTCTATATATATAGACAAACCCACCTTCAATCTCCCTAACAACTATCTCATCGGCTTTGGAATCGGATGCATCGTGCGAACAGACCCCCATTTGTCCTGTACGACACGATACCAGGTTGTAAGCAAGCCTCCAGAGTCATCGGAAAGCCTGCCGATGACCTCCCCCGCGTCTACATCACGTTCATAGAAACCACTAGCGTTCGGCCCGCGAGATCCCCACCGCTCCGAAGCAGTAACTAAGTCATCAAGGTTGACGTCTGGGTTGAAAACGCTTTTATCCGATCTGACTTCCGCACCGCCCGGCATGTGCTTCCGCCGGACATATGCCTCAGATTCGTTATCGAGCATCGGAGGTGTAAGATTTTTGGCGCCCTC
>NZ_CAUVXI010000055.1:0-14819 GCF_963555845.1 Protofrankia sp. Cas8
CCCGACCTCGCCCGTTCCCTGGACAACCTCGGCGCCGACCTATCGGAGCTGGGCCGGCGAGACGAGGCCCTGACCGCCACCGAACAGGTCGTCGAGATCTACCGGCGGCTGGCCGCGGCGAACCGGGCCGCGTTCGAACCCGACCTCGCCCGTTCCCTGGACAACCTCGGCATCCTGCTGTCGGGACTGGGCCGGCGAGACGAGGCCCTGACCGCGACCGAGGAAGCTCAAGCGCTGTCCACTGCAGCCGAAAGAACGGCCCAACCGCGGCGCGGTTCACGCTGGGGTTGGGCATCCGAAATTGTTGCTCGCATTCTTGGGAGGTGACCACGGCCTGTCTCGCCGCTGGTAACCACGCGGGTCGGGCTGCCCGGGGAGCGAAGCGACCGGATGCTGTCTCCCGGCTGCCCGCTGGCGTGCCCCCTGCTCGTTTTTCGTCTGTCTCTGGCCTGCCGGTGATGGTCTCCGCTGGTCGCATGGCTGTGCATCCCGAAACGTGCTCGGGCGTTCGGTGAACCTGACCGCGGAACAGGACCAACATCGCGAATCCATGCCGCTCGGTACGGCGTGGATTCGCCTATCCGGCGGCGGTCGGTCTGACCGGCATGCCCACGGGTTCCGGTATGCCTGGCGTACTTGCGATTCCTGGTCTGGCTTGTGCGCGGTGACGGGCCAGCGACGCACCCGGCGAGCATGGCGCGCCAGCGCCACGCGCAGCCGTCGCGCGGCGCGGGCTGGCGCCACGCCCTTGATCTAAAACCGAGTAATTCGGCAGTGCCCGGCTTATGGCGTATTCGTGCTGCCGGGTCCGCCGATGTGTGGACCGGATGGCCAGAGTTGGGCGAGATCGGCCGGGGTGAGCGGGCGTTGGTAGGCAGTGCGGAGGACGGTTCCCGAGGTTTCGGGGTCGGTGGTGTCGGCGAGGGTGATGAACCAGTCGATGCCGGCGGGGTAGGACCAGAGGTAGGAGCGTAGGAGTGGGTCTGTGCCGCGGTCGGTGAGGGCGTCGGCGATGGTGCTGTCTTTCCAGAACGGCACCCGGTCGCGGGCGTGGGTGACACAGTCGGCGACGGATGCTCCGGTGTTGATGGCGCGGTGTAGTTCGGCGCGGACGAGCTGAAGGTAATGATCGACGCGTATGCGGGCGGTCAGTGGTTCGTCGTCGGGTGTGGTGAACAGCGGTAGGGCTTGGGCGAGTCCTTCCATGAGGACTTGTTGTTGGGCGTGTACGGAGGTCAGGCGTACCCACGGGACGTCGTCGCGGGTGCAGTTGGCCGACCAGTTGGCGGCTTGGAGGGCGTGACCGAGGATTTCGTGTTGGGCGAACTGGCGTAGCCGTACCGCGGTGAACCGGGCGTTGCGTTGGTTGAGGCGGAGGCGGACCTTTGAGCCGGCTCCGTCGAGCCAATAGGCCCAGTACACATCGAGGTCGACGCGTTCAATGCTCAGGTCGTAGTCGGCGGTGGCGCCGGTGAGCCGGCGGACTATCGGTTCGATCTCCGTTGCCGCTGCGCGGATCAGCTCGGGGACGTCGTCGCTGTTCACGGTGCCTTCGGCCTCGTCGAGGTGGGCGGCGGTATCTGGACCCCAGGTCACCCCGAATGCCCCGATGGCCGATATCGCCCGGTCACGGCAGGCGGTGAGGTAGTCGTCGGTCCACCCGGCCGCCGTGCATCCCTGGGTGGCCTGGACGTAGGCGTCCAATGGTTGGTGTTCGCCGAGGAGCGCACGTAGGTAGGCCAGGTGTGCGCCGATGCGGTCGGCGAGGTGCGGTTGGTTCTCGGCGTGTGCGCGGTGTTCCAGGTCGGTGAACCGGTTGTGGGCGTCGATGCGGTCGGCGACCGGCGGGATCTCGGCGTCGGTGGGGACGCAGTCGTAGTCGATGACCGCGGGGCAGCCTCGCTGGCGTTCGTAGGCGTCCCAGGCCCGTAGCGCCGTTTCGATGTCATTGCGCAGGGTCACGGTCGGCGTCCCATCGAAGCGTTACGGCATGGTTGGGTGCCAGGTTGGCGCGGGTCAACTCGATGACGATGGCGGTCTCGTCGTGTTTCCAGGTGAGTCCGTCGGTGGCGGAGACCTCGGAGCCGTCGGCGTGTTCCTCCACGGCGGTGCAGCTCAGCAGTTGCCGTGTGCCGCGGTGGCGGACGGCGAGTGAGTACCGGTCGGTGGGGCGGGTGAAGGCTTGCCGCCAGTAGAGCTCGTCGAGGAACCGGCCGCCGTCGCAGGTGTAGGCGATGATCGCAGATTCGCTGGGCTGCAATGCGGGGAAGATCTGGCAGGCGAACTTGGACATCGTGATGGTGTCGTGGATCCGCTGGATGATGACGTTGCGGTCGGATGCGGCGGCTGGCGCGATGGTGAGGATGCCGGTGGTGTGTTTGAACCACAGCTCACGGACGAGACGAGTGATCGGTAACGTGCCGATGTTCACCAGTTCGTAGGTGTAGGTGACCTGGGCGGAGCCGTCGGCGGCGATGTCGATCGTGACGGACAGGGACCGTTCCCGCGCGGCGTAGTCGCCGGCCGTGGATGCCGGGTGTTCGGGGGCCGATCGGGCGGCGGGCGGGGTCGGCGTGGGGATCTCTGCGCGGGCGTCCTGCGAGGGTGGCGCGGGCGTGGGGCCAGTGGTCTCCCATGGGCGCGGGGCCAGGCGGAGAAGCTCGCCGGGGATGCGCAGGGCGTCGGCGATGCGTTCGATCAGGTCGATGGACATGATGTGTTCCTGATCGCGCATGATCCGGCTGACGCGGCTCTGAGTGAGCCCTTCGATCGGCGAGGCGATGCGGTCCTGACTGGCGCCGTCGTACTTCTTCAACAGCCGGAAGATGGTGCCGAAGTCGCGGGCGTTCAGCGCCGTGCGCATGTCGTCCCGGTCGAGTACCTGCCGGGAGACCGTGTAAGGGCTGGTGGTTGGCGGCATCGTGCCTTCTCGGGTGCGTCCGATGGTCCGCCGGTCAGCGGTGTTCAGGGCGGCATGCTGACAGTAGCGCGTTCATACCAGGTTGGTATGGGACCTTCGTCCGAGTCGCGCGCTCATGTACCGCTTGTCGACCGTTCACCTGGTGGAACACGGCCGGTCGGGGGAGTCGGGCGGCGTATACGGACTTGGCGTTTCGGTGCGGTCCGCGGGTCGGTGAGCCTGTTGTCCAACCAGTCCGGTTCCGTGTTGAGCGTGGTTTCCGCGGGGCCGGGCTGGCGTCCGAAAGGCACGCTGACGACAGGATGGGACGGTGCGGCCGGTGACCAGCGCAGACACGGTGGCTGACGGCGGGGATGGATCGATGTCCGTGCTCTACGGCGTGGTGCGCTTTGAGCCGGGGGACGAACGGCGGGTCCGCGATACGACGATCACGTTTGACTCGCCCGCGTCGGCGGAGTTGTTCGCGGTGGAGAGTGGTTGGCACGACTATCAGGTGTGCCCGTTGTTCTTCTTCGTGGACCACTCCACGGCGCCGGCGGCGGGTCGGATGCTACTGGGTGCGGCGTTGGCACGCTCGACGCGGCGGGCCGGTGGCTGAGACCACCGGTGCGCATGCACCGGTCACCCTCGACCGCGACAACTCCACGATTACGATCTACCCGGACGCGCGGCCGGTGGACGTCATGCGGGCGTGGGCTGCGCTGCCGGACGGCCTGGGGTTCGCGGAGGCGTTCGGTGATGTTGAGGTGACGCTCGTGTTCAGGCCGATAGACGCCCTGGTGGCGGGTCCGGCGATGCCCGAGAGGCTGCCGTTCGGCTCGGGCTGATCAGCGGTCGCCAGTAAGGGGCCGTCACAGACAGGGGCTGGTGCCCAGGTGGACGATCTGTCGTCCGTCCGGGTTCCGGCCCCTTCTATCGTGCGCGGGGCTCGCAGGTGTGCGGCTCGGGATCCCGCCCGGCGGTGACGAGCTGCTCGACGGTCACGAGACGGCGACTGAGTTCGTCCAGGCGTTCTTCGATCCGGCGCAGTGTCACGATGACCGGATCGTCGGTGGTGGTGGGTTCGGTGGGCGGGTGGCCGGCGAGTAGAACTCTGATCAGATGGTCGTCGGGCCAGTCGAGCGCGCGGGCGAGCGCGGTCAGCGTCTTGTTCTGGAAGCGGCGGCCGGTGCCATGCTGCACCAGGCGGACCGTGGACACCGACACCCCCGACGCCTCGGCGAGCTGTTGCTGACCGATGCGGCGGGCTGCCATCCGTTCGTTGAGTGCCGCCGCGACGGCGGCCCAGTCCTCGCCGTCGGCGGGTCGGCGGGCGGTATAGACCCGATGGGTATTGCGGTCAGCCATGGCCCGCATATTAGCGCCCAAGCAAGCAGAATTACGACTGATGTGCGCGTCCATACCGGGTCCGTATGAGCGAGTCGGCTCCGGATAGTCGGTCAGACCGGCTTGGTATGGCCGTCATACCAAGGACGTATACATGGCCTGTATACGGGTTGAGTAGCGGTCGGCGAGCGGTGCACTGTGTATCTCGACGGGCCGGGCGGTCATCTCCGACAACCCGGCGAGACGACGAGAGGTGGGCGACGATGGCGATACCGCGGTGGATTCCGGTGGCGTTCGGGGATGTGTTTCCCCACGGGGCGTTCGTGCTCGGGGTGGAGCCGGCGAACGACTTTGAGAAGTCGAAGGCCGGGGTGGCGGATGCGCAGGAGCGGGACAAGGAAACCGGTGAACTGCTGTGGGCGGTGCGGGTGATGGACGCGGACCCGAACGCGCGGGCCGGCTCGGCGGAAGTGAAGGTGAAGATTCCCGGGCCGGTCCAGCCGGTGCCCCCGGAGCCGCTGGCGGGTACTGCGTTGCGGCCGGTGGAGTTCGAGGGGCTGACGGTCATGCCGTGGGTGAACAGGTTCGGCGCCACCCCGAAGCAGGGGCTGGCGTTGCGGGCGAAGGGGATGCGGCCGGTGCGTACGGGTTCGGGGCGGGCGGCGGCATGACCGCGTCGACCACCACCACGACCACGGACGCTGATGGTGAGCGGGTGCCGGTCCGGTCAGGTTGGCATGTGGGCGTGTACGTCGGCTCGGAGTGGTCGGTGCGCTGCTTCACCTACCCGGACGAGCGGCCGATCCTCTCGCTGGAAACCCCCGGCGGCGGCCTGTCGGTCTCCGCGATGGGCGGCACGGTGACCGCCGACCATGTGGATTTCGCGTATGCGCTGGTGAAAGCCGCCAACGACTATCTGATCGACTGTGAACGGCTCCTGTTGGACCGTAAGGCCGACGACACCGATAACGGGTCTGTGGTAGCGGCCTGATCGGCGTCATTCTCTCCGCCGGTCCGGGATGGCTGTAGAACGCGGCTGTCCGGCCTCCCGGACTTCAATTTTTCTCTTCTCTTCATGCTGGGTGGGTGTGATCTGTCATGGCCAGAATCAACGGCTCACGGCCGTTTCCCGAGGTGCCGACCAGGCATCCGAAAATCGACGTGCCGCTGTGGGCGGTCCTGCTTGGGCTGGCCGGCCGGATCTGCGCCCACCTGGTCGTGTTCCTCGTGCGTCATCCGGTGGCGGTTGCGGTGCTGGTCGCGGTGGCGGTGGTCCGCCAGCGGTTCGGCCTGGTCGGGCTCGGCGTCGGACTCCTGGTCCTCGTCTTGGTCGCGGTGGGGTGGCGGCTGGTCCATCGCCGGTCGTTTGACGGGCTGGTCGGCTGGATCCGCGGCCGGTTGCGGCTGCTGGTCATCTACCGGTGGCGCTGGCGCCCGGTCATGGTCCACACCGACCTAGCGATTCGGATTCCGGTGTCCAACGGCGACCGGGTCACCTTCGCCGAAACCTTCCCCCGGATCCGGACGATCCGGTCGGACCGGTGGGGCGACCAGCTCCGGATCGAGCTGCTCTACGGCCAGACCCCCGAGCAGTGGGCGGAGCAGGCCGACGCGCTGCGGCACGCGTTTCGGGCTCGGTCGTGTCGGATCCGTTCCGATCGGGTGGGGTTCATCTGGGTGGACTTCGCCCGCCGCGATCCCCTCGCCGTTCCCATCCCACCGTTCGACCTGGACGGACCCGACGCCGACGGAAACGACGATGGCGACGATGACGGTCCGGTGGATCTGTCCGGGATTCCGATCGGCCGCCGGGAAGACGGCGACCTGTGGCGGCTGCCGGTCCGCGGCGCCCATGTCCTGATCGCGGGGGCGACCGGTGCGGGGAAAAGCGCGGCGGTGTGGGCGACGATCCGCGGCCTTGCCCCGGCGGTCCGTGCGGGCCTGGTCGAACTCTGGGTCTGTGATCCAAAAGGGGGGATGGAACTCGCGTTCGGGCAGGCGATGTTCTCCCGGTTCGCGACCGACACCGACAGCATCGCTGATCTCCTCGACGATGCGGTCACGGTGATGCGGAAACGGGCCGCTCGGCTGCGTGGGGTCAGCCGGTTGCATTCTCCGACGACCGACGAGCCGCTGATCGTGGTGATCGTTGATGAGATCGCGTCGCTGACCTCGTATGTCACCGACCGGGAGCTCAAGCGGCGGCTGTCCGCGTCGTTGCCGCTGCTGCTGTCCCAAGGCCGCGCACCCGGCGTCGCCGTGATCGGGGCGGTGCAGGACCCCCGCAAAGAGGTGTTGCCGTTTCGGGATCTGTTCCCGGTCCGGGTCGCATTGCGGATGACCGAAGCCGATCAGGTTGATCTCGTGCTCGGGGATGGTGCCCGCGACCGCGGGGCACGGGCGGATGAGATCGGTGAGGACATGCCCGGGGTCGGCTACGTCCTGCTGGACGGGCAGGCCGACCCTGTGCGGGTCCGCGCGTGCTGGGTCGACGATGCGGAAATCTCGCGGATGGCACATCGGTATCCGGTGCCGGCGGTCGCCGAACTGATCGATCTGGTCGGCGACACCGGGGACGGCTGGACCCCCGATGTGGACGGGCGGGCGGCATGACAGCCAGTCCGGAGAACTACGCCCCGGTGTATCCGCTGCCGGTCTGCGACTGCTGCCGGCATCTGTGGGTGGCGCACTGGGCGGATGACGGCTGCCAGATCCCGGCGGGGCGGGGGCGGGTGTGTGGCTGCCGGGAACCGCCACCCGACCACCCCGACCACCCCGATTCCGACGATGACGGCCAGGACCAGGACCACGGACAGGAGGACCGGGCGGCATGACCACCCCGAGCATGGGGCCGGCGGAACCGCCGGCGGGTAGCCGGGCCGCCCGCCTGCGCCAACCGCTGGCCCGTCATGTCCTGGAGGCGGTCGCGGCGGAGAACGGGGTGTGTATCCGACCGTTGGCGATGCGCCGCGTGGACATGGTTACCGGCGAAACCGAGATCATCCCGATGGCGTGCGGGGCGACGCTGGCGTCCAAGTGTCCGCCGTGTGCGGAGCGTGCCCGCAAGCTCCGGATGGCGCAGTGCAAGGCCGGGTGGCATCTCGATGACGAACCGCTCCCCGACCCCGACCCGGCCGGCGACGAGGCGAAGACGCTGGTCCAGCTCCGGGCGGATCTCGAAGCGGTCCGCACCGACGCGGCGGACAGTCACGATGTTGATCAGATCGGCGAAGTGGACGATCTGATCTCGCAGGTGGACGCGGCGTTGAACGATCTCGGCGTGCGCGGGAAGGCGGCGCCGGACAGTCGGGATCGGCCGCGGCGGACCCGGTCCACCCGCCGGCGGCAGGATGCCCCGGATCTGCCTCGGCTGCCGGTGGATCGGCGCACCGTGGGGCGGACGTTCACCGGCGCGGACGGGACGGTGTGGCGGCCCTCGATGTTCCTCACCCTCACCTGCGACAGCTACGGCCGGGTCACGTCGGAGGGCACCCCGGTGGACCCGGTGTCGTATGACTATCGGCGGGCGGCCCGGGACGCGATCCACTTCCCCAAGCTGGTGGATCGCTTCTGGCAGAACCTGCGCCGGGCGGTGGGGTACGACGTCCAGTACTTCGCCTGCCTGGAACCGCAACGCAGGCTGGCACCGCATCTGCACGCGGCGATGCGCGGCACGATCCCGCGGGTGCTGCTCCGCCAGGTCGCGGCGGCGACCTACCACCAGGTGTGGTGGCCGGCCTGCGACCGGCCGGTCTACGGCGTGGATCGCCTGCCGGTCTGGGACGAGCAAGCGGGCGGCTACCTCGACCCGGACTCGGGCGCGCCGTTGCCGACCTGGGATGAAGCGTTGGACGCGATCGGCGACGATGCCGAACCTACCCACGTGGTCCGGTTCGGGGTGCAGGTCCGCGCCGACGGGGTGACCGCGACCAACCGCAACACCGGCCGGTTGATCGGCTATCTGTGCAAGTACCTGACGAAGTCGTTGGACACCTGCCACGCCATCGCCACCGACGCACAGCGGGCACACGTCGACCGGCTCGCCGACGCCCTGCGGTACGAACCGTGCTCGCCGGGCTGCGCGAACTGGCTGCGCTACGGCGTCCAGCCGAAAAGCCCCCGCGCCGGCCTGGTGCCCGGCCGGTGTAAGGGCAAAGTCCACCGGCGCGAAACCCTTGGCTTCGGCGGCCGGCGCGTGCTGGTCTCGCGGAAGTGGTCCGGGAAGACTCTTGCCGATCACAAGGAAGATCGGAAGGCGTGGATTCGGGAACAGCTCGCGGTCCTCGGCCACACCGGCACCGGGGAGACCGGCGATGGCGGCCAGGGCGCCACGCCCGACCGGGTGATCTGGCAGCTCCTGCACCCCGGGGACCCGGCGACGCCCCGCCGGGAACACCTGCTGCTGCGCGCGGTCGCGGATCGGCACCGCTGGCGCGCCCAACTCGACGCGGCCCGTGCGGCCCGCGGAGATCCCCACCCGGTTTCGGCAACCGACCCTGGCATGCCTCGTGCGGCCTGAACCCTCGACCCGATGACGACGGAGGAACCGTGAGCAAGCTCCTTCTCACTCCGGCCGAAGCGGCGGCCGAACTGCGGGTGAGTCGCGCGAAGCTTTATCAGTTGATGAAGGCGGGCCTGATCGACTCGGTGTTGATCGACCGGTCGCGGCGGATCCCGCGGGCGGCGCTCGTCGCCTACGTGGATCGGCTGCGCGGGTTCGAACGCGAGGATGCGGCGTGATCGGTCAGGTGCTCGGGTCGCGGGGCGGGCGGTGTTCGGCAATCCAGCGTTCCACGTCGTCGGCTCGCCAGATCTTCCCGGCTTTGATCTCGTCGAGTGGTGCGGGGAACGACGGGTCGGTGGTGACGATCTGGTGGACCCGGACGCGGCTCACGCCGAGAGATGCGGCGATCTCTGCCGTGCCCATGAGTCGTTCCCGCACCATTCCCGAAGCGTACTTGACAGTCGCTAAGCCGCCATAGACACTCAACAGGACTTAGCGACTGCTAAGTATGGCGGTCCCGCCGGGAGCTCTCACCCTCCACGACGGGACCTAGATCCACACCCCTTCTCGAACAAGGAGCGCAGACCGTGACACCCATCATTCCGCCTGACCATGGCCCACCGCGCGACCCCTCCGACGGACAGCCCTTCGTCCGCCTCGACACCCCCGGCTACGGCTTCTACGAGATGACCGTCAAACCTGGTGCCGACCCCTTCGAGGTCGCTCGGACCGCTGTCACGATCCCCACCGACGCGGTCTTCGTCGAAGCCCTCGGTGACGTCGACGTCGTGTTGGTGTTCCGCGCGATACCCGGTATCGCACTTCCGGCAACTTGCCCATCACACGGTCCTGGTCCGGCCGGCGGCTGGGTGCCCGACATCGCCCCGTACCGAAGGGTTCCCGCGCAGCCCCAGCGGCGCTGACCGGTAGCCGCGGTCTTTCGCTTCTACCCCATTTCTTTTCCGTTCCTCTGATAGGCGCATTATCTGTCGGGGGGCCGGACGGGTCCAGGGTCGGCGAAGCCGATCACGTAGTGACGCGGTAGCGCCCTGGATGCGGCCGGTTTCCCGGCAGACCCTTCCGCGCCCAGAGGACCGGACCCACCGGATCGCCAGGCGTGATCCGACTTCTTTTCCCGGCGTTTCTTTCTGTTCCCTTTTTCTTTCGGCAAGGAGTGATCTTTCGTGCTGTCTGAATCCGGACCCGATGACGGGCCGCGGACGGTGTCCGTGGTCGCAGCTCTACACGAGCATCTCGACCGTGCCGGCCGTGGTCAGGGCCGCTGGTATGCGGATGCGACCGGTGAGAAGGAATTCGCCTGCGACATGGGAGAGAGCCGGTATGGCTGCCCGTGGTGTGACCGGGTTGCCTGGCCCGACGGTAACCCGCTGGATGTGGCGTGATGGCCGCGGGGAAGGGGAGCCGGCGGGGGAACAACGAGGGGTCGGCGTACCGGTATCGCAATGGTTGGGCCGGTCAGGTCAGCATGCCCGACGGCTCCCGCAAGACCGTGTACGGCAAGACGAAAGAGGCGGTTGTCGACGAGATTCGCAAGGTACGGCGGGCGATCGATGACGGCGTGCCGGTGGTGTCCACCCGGATGACGGTGGGGGAGTACCTCGATCAGTGGGTGACGGTGGTGCTGCCGTCCCGGGTGGTGGCGGGCACGCTCGCGGAGTCGACCGTCGAATCGTATGAGCTGCTCGTGCGGCTGCACATCATCCCGGTGCTGGGCCGGCACGAGCTGCGGAAGCTGTCGACGGCGCATGTGCGGCAGTGGATGACGGTGAAGCTCACCGAACCGTCCGCGGCCGGAATCGCCGCGCGCCAACGGCGCGACGAGGACAAGGCACGCAAGGCCGCGGAGAAAGCGGCACAGCAGCAGATCGCCGAGCCGGACCGGCCGAAGCGGCGAACCGGGCGCAAACCTGGCCCGCCGAAGCGGGTGGCGACACCCGACCCGAAGCCGATCAAAGCGCTGTCGGCGCGCAGCGTCGGCTATCTGGTGACGATTCTGCGGCTGGCGCTGAAGGACGCGGTCCGGGAGGAGCTGTTGGTGCGCAACGTTGCGGAGCTGGTCCAGCCTCCCCGTAAGGACGGTGCGCCGGTGCGGGCGTTGTCGGATGCGGACGCAGGCCGGGTCCTGGCGGTGGCGCTGGTCGATCGCCTTGCCGCGCTGTGGATGGTCATGCTGGCGCTGGGCCTACGGAAGGGGGAGGCACTCGGGCTGCGCTGGGACGTGATCGACCTGGACGCGGGCACCGTGGAGATTCGCCGTAAGCAGCGGCGGCGCCTGGTCGGGGTCGATCCGGACACGGGACGCAAGCGGTGGGAGCTCGTCGAGGACGACGACCTGAAGACCAGGGGGTCGAAGGCGACCCTTGCGCTACCGGAAATGGTCGTCGTGGTGCTCCGGGAGCATAAGAACCGGCAAGACGCGGCGAAAGTGGCGGCGCTGGAATGGCATGATGCCGGGCTCGTGTTCACCACGTCCACCGGCCGCGGTATCCAGCCGCGGAACGTCAACCGTTGGTGGGACAAGGTCTGTGAGGATGCCGGCGTCCACCGAACGCGTGTTCACGACCTGAGACACACCTCGGCCACGCTGCTTTTCCGCGCCGGGGTGGATCTCAACGAGATCCGGGCGTTGCTCCGGCACACCCGTATCGCGACAACGGCCGACATCTACATCGATGTCCTGGAAGACGTCCGCCGCGGCACGGCCGCGAGCATGGACGGCATCCTCGGCCGGCTGGCCCTACCGACCCGGCCGGATGCTACGGAACGTGACGATGGCGCGGGCGATGCCGGGGCGTCCGAGGGCTGATCGTTTCCAATTGCAGTACTAATTGCAGTACTGGAGATCAAAAAAGCCCAGAGCCCCGCGCCGTGTGATCGGCTGCGGGGCTCTGACCTGCCTCAACCAGCGTGCGCTCGGAGGGACTCGAACCCCCAACCTCTTGATCCGTAGTCAAGTGCTCTATCCGTTGAGCTACGAGCGCCTGCCGGACCACCCTAGCGGACCGACTGGGCAAGACTACAGCATCGGCGGGTGATCTCCGAATCGATATCAGCGTGGCGGCAGCCAGTGCAGCTCGACGGCAGCCAGGCGGCCATCGGCGATCATCGCGGTCGTGAAGGTGTAGTGCGGTCGGCAGACGACGAGGTCGGCGTCGGGGTGGGCGTTCGCAACCCGCTGGTCGCGCCCGGTCGCCGACGTGGATCACCACGTCCGCGGCGTCGGCGGCCATCCACACCGGTGCCGGCAGGTCTCGAGCGCGCTGAGGTATGTGCGTGTCGGTCACGAGTAGGAGCTTCATCCACCCATTCTGTACCGTGTTGTTCCTCCGTAGCGGGCGAAGCTTTTGTTGGGTACCAGTTCATGGGTGGGTAGCCTTTCGTTGGCGGCCGCCGGCATCCTGAACCGTTCGACGCCACCGGGTTAGTATCGGCACCGTCCGGGTCCTTTGCTTCGATGATCATAACTTCGAGGTGGCAGTGGCGAGAGTCTTCATCAGCCATGCGACGGAGGATTCGGCCGTCGCGACTGAGATCCTCGATTGGCTGCGCGCTGATAGGCATGATCCGTTTCTGGCTCGGGATCTGGCCGGGGGTATGCCGGTCGGCGAGAACTGGAAGCAGCGCCTGTACCAGGAGCTGCGGGATGCCGACGCGGTTGTCTGCATCGTGACCGAAAGCTTCGTAGCGTCGAATTGGTGTGCCGCCGAAGTCGGCATTGCTGATTCGCGCGGTTGCCGTCTGCTGCCGCTGGCAGTCGAAGCAGGCGGTAAACATCCTTTGATGGAAGATCTTCACTATATCAGGTACTACGAGGACCGGCAGGCTGCCCGTAAACAGCTGGCAGACAACCTGGGCGATATTGTTGCTGGCGGGCGGACCACCTGGCGGGATGGAGACAATCCGTTCCCCGGCCTGCGTGCGTTCGGTTCTGACCTGGCCCAGATGTTCTTCGGCCGGTCCGGGGAGACCCGGGAACTCGCGAGTCTGCTGCGGGCAACCAGTCCGGACCGCAGCCTGCTGGCTGTGGTCGGGCCATCCGGATGCGGCAAGTCATCGCTGATGCGGGCGGGGCTGCTCCCGTTATTCAAGAAGGATCCGGCCTGGCTGGTAGCAGACCGGTGGGTTCCCGGAGACGATCCGGTCTCCGGGTTGGCGCAGGCCCTCACTGTGACGGCGAACAAGCTCAGGCTGGGCTGGTCAAAAGCCGACGTACGCGCCAAGCTCGACAATCCCAACCTGCTTGGGCTCAGGAGTTGCGCGGAAGAACTGCTCGGCGCTCGGGATTACACTGCCGTGCAGTGGTTACTGATCGGCCTCGACCAGGCTGAGGAGCTGTTCACCCGTGCCCCGGCCCCCGAGCGGGCACAGGTTGCTGCACTGCTGGACAAGGCGCTGGCCGGGCCGGTGCGATTGGTGGCGACACTGCGATCGGAATTCCTCGACGATCTGCGCACGCTACCGGAGCTGGTTGATACCGACATACAGCCCTTTCTGCTGCGACCGCTGGCGCCCGGTATGCTACCACTTGTCATCAAAGAGCCTGCGAAAAATGCCAGAATACAGGTGGAAGAGGAACTGCTGGTCCGCCTGTCCGCCGACGCCGAAAGCGGGGACGCGCTTCCCCTGCTCGCGTTCGCCCTTCACCAACTCGCCGACGGCCTCTCCCGTGGCGACACCATGACTGTTGAGAAGTACGACCGCATCGGCGGCGTAACCGGTGCTCTGACAAAGCATGCCGACGCCGCACTCGCTGCCGCGATGAAAGCCAGCGCATTGACTGAACCTGAGGTGTTGGCCGGCCTGGTCAGGCTGGTTACCATTGACGAGGCAGGGCGACGAGCACGACGGCAGGTCCGGCAGAGCGACCTCTCTGAAAGCCTGCGGCGGGCTTTCGAGGTTTTCGTTGACAGGCGGCTGCTCGTCGCCGATCATGGCCCCGCCGGAAATTGGTTCAGGGTAACACATGAGAAACTGCTGACCGAATGGCCCCCGCTGGATAAAGCTATCACGGAAAAAGAGGTGGCGCTGGGAGCCGCACGAGCGGTGGAGCAGGCTGCTGCCGAGTGGGAGAATGCCGATCAGAATTCCAGCTTCCTGTGGGACGCCAATCGGGTCAACGCCAACCTGACGATTCTCGGGTTACCCACCGTAGACGAACCGTCTACGTCGGACGAGGCGGTAGTCGCTGTCAACCCCACCGGACAGGCCTTCCTCGACGCTCATTACCGCTACTTTCAGAAAAGACGCGAAGAAGAGGAGGAGACGCACCGAGAAAAGGAAGCGGCGGCACTGCGTATCCGGCGTCAGGAGCAGCGATACCGAAAGCAGAGAATCGGAATTCTCTCGGGCTTCCTCTTCTTTGCTATGGTCGCCGCCGGCGTCGCATTCTGGCAGGAGCGCAGCGCCCGCGACGCCCAGCATGGCGCTGAGCGGGCGCGGCGCTCCGCGATCGCCTTCAGTATGCTTGTCCAATCCACCGCCAGCAGAGAGAAAGATCCACGCGGTGCCTTCCGATTCGGCATCGCCGCCTACAATATCGACGAAAAGGGTCCGGAAACCCGGGAAAGTCTCGTGCAGCTCCTCGCGAGCTTCCCCTATCGCGGGATCACGGTCGCGCAGAACACCTCGGTGACCTCGGTGGCGTTCTCACCTGATAGTCATATTATAGCTACCGGCAGTAATGACAGGGGTGTCCGTCTGTGGGATGTCAGTAGCCCGGGTCAACCGCACCTCATCGGTGTACCTCTCACCGGCCATACGGGCATCGTGACGTCGGTGGCCTTTTCGCCTGATGGTCGGACTCTTGCCAGTGGCAGTAATGACAACAGCGTCCGTTTGTGGGATGTCAGTAGCCCGGGTCAAGCCCACCCTCTCGGTGAACCCCTCACCGGCAGTGACACCGTGACGTCGGTGGCGTTTTCTCCCGATGGCCATACTCTTGTCAGCGGAAGTTACGACTACAATAACCCCGTTCGCCTGTGGGATCTCACCACCCCAACCGCTCCCATACCTCTCGGCCCATTGCCCAGAGGTCACACGGGTATTGTG
>NZ_CAUVXI010000055.1:15079-27692 GCF_963555845.1 Protofrankia sp. Cas8
TAATGACAAGAGTGTCCGTTTGTGGGATCTCAGTGACCCGGGCCAACAGCGCTTGGTGGATCCGCCTCTCGCCGGCGACACCGATGTCGTGACCGCGGTGGCGTTCTCCCGGGACGGTCGGACTCTTGCCAGCGGCAGCAATGACAGCACTGTGCTCCTGTGGGATCTCACCAGCCCGAGCCAACCGCCCCACCCCGTCGGCCTATCTCCTAGCAGCCTGACCAGCGCGTCTCCTGGCGACCTGACCAGCGCGGTGACGTCGGTGGCGTTCTCCCGGGACGGTCGGACTCTTGCCAGCGGTAGCAATGACAGCAGTGTGCTCCTGTGGGATCCCACCAGGCCGAGCCAACCATCCCGGCCCGTCGGCCCACCTGCCACTGGCGGCACCAGTGCGGTGACGGCTGTGGCGTTTTCGCCTGACGGCCATACGTTCGCCACCGGAAGTAACGACGACAACAATTCCGTCCGCCTGTGGGATCTCACCAGGCCGAGCCAACCATCCCGGCCCGTCGGCTCGCCGTTTACTGATCCCATCACTGGCCGTATCGGTGCGGTGACGTCGGTAGCGTTTTCGCCCGATGGCCATACCCTCGCCGCCGGTACCAACGACAACGGTGTCCGCCTGTGGGATCTCACCACGCCGGCAGGTGTTCAGTCCATCGGCATTTCTCTCACCGGCCATACCGGCACGGTGACGTCGGTGGCGTTTTCGCCCGACGGCCATACGCTCGCCAGCGGAAGTTACGACAGTACCGTGCGCCTGTGGGATGTCAGTAGCCCGGGTCAGCCCCGCCCCGTCGGTTCGCCTCTCACCGGCCATACCGGCACGGTGACGTCGGTGGCGTTTTCGCCCGACGGCCGTACCCTCGCCAGCGGAAGCTACGACGGCACCGTGCGCCTGTGGGATGTCAGCAGCCCGGACCGGGCTCGCCCCATCGGTCCGCCTCTCACCGGTCACACCGACATCGTGACGTCGGTGGCGTTCTCGCCCGACGGCCACATCCTTGCCAGTGGCAGCAATGACAAGACCGTTCGCCTGTGGGATCTCACGACCCCGACCGGTCCCCAGCCCCTCGGGATCCCGCTCAGGGGCCACGCCGGCACCGTGACGTCGGTGGCGTTCTCACCGGACGGCCACACCCTCGCCACCGGGAGCTATGATCGTACCATTCAAATCTGGGATGTCTCCGTCTTCGACACGCTGCGCACGAACGCGCTGCCGTGGGCATGCGCGTTTGCTGGAACCTCACTGGACCAGGAGACCTGGACTTTGTACACGCATGATCTGCCCTATGCGGACACTTGCACCAGCTGAAGATCCGCATGGAAGGCAACCGTACATTTCGGTTAAAATGGACAACTTCGCCACAGGCGCCTAGAATCACGGGGTCCGGATCATACGGCGAGCCGATGGGTACCGACCAGGTTTCCGACGGCTTTATGACCGGGATGCGGGTGGGGCCTGTGCGGTCGGGTAATCTCCGCACGTGATCGGGGTCGGCGAGAGGGGATCGGGTGCTCGCGCCGCTTGCTGCTGACGATCCGCGTTCGGTCGGGCCGTACCGCCTGCACGGCCGTCTCGGTGAAGGCGGCATGGGCGTCGTCTACCAGGGCTTCGCCCCGGACGACACGCCGGTGGCAATCAAGTTCCCGCACCGTAACGTCGCCGCGGATCCTGAGTTCCGCGCGCGTTTTCGGCAGGAGGTCACGGCCGCCCGGCGGGTTCGTGGCACCTTCGTGGCTGAAGTGCTCGACGCGGATGTCGACGCCCCTCGTCCGTGGATGGCGACCGCATACGTGGACGGGGTGAGCCTGGCCGACGCCGTGCGCCGACGTGGCCGCCTGGACGGCAACGCGCTGATGAGCCTCGCCGTCGGGCTGGCCGAGGCCCTGGTCGTCATCCATGACGCCGGCGTGGTGCACCGCGACCTCAAACCCGGGAACATCATCATGGCATGGGACGGGCCGAAGGTCATCGACTTCGGTATCGCCCGGTTGTCCGACGCCACAGTGAACACGAAAACCGGCTTCAGCATCGGAACCATCGCGTGGATGGCACCCGAGCAGCTTTCCGGCGAGCGTGCCGGACCCGCCGCCGACATTTTCGCCTGGGCGACCTGCGTCGCGTACGCCGCGACCGGCCGGCATCCCTTTGCCGCCGAGACCCCGACCGCTTCGATGGCCAGGGTCCTCGGCGGCCCTCCCGATCTTGCTGGCATGCCGGTAGCGGTCGCCTCGGTGATCTCCAGGGCGTTGGCCAAGGCACCCGCCGAGCGCCCCACCGCGGCCGATGTGGTGACGGGTCTCACCGGCCACCACATCCACGGCATAACCGAATCCGAGCAGATCGCCACCCGTCTCGTCCGTGGTGGCGATGCCCCACCGCCGGCAAACCCGTACGGGCCGCCGCAGCCCTCCGCCACCCGCCGGGAAGCTCCGTGGTCGGGCTGGCAGACCCCACCGCCACCAGGGGCGGGGGGCTACACCGGACCCCCGAATACCGGATTTCCGTCCGCACCGTCCCCATCGGACTGGCAGCGGCCCGCCCAGGAGGAGCTGCGGACACCGCAGCCGCCTTTGCCAACCGCATCCCGGGCTGCGCCGCCGGCAGCGCCCGACGTGCGCGGCATGCTCGACCCCCCGGGCCCACCTCAACAGGGCTGGTTCGGCCGCTCCGTGCCGATGGCGACGCCGGTTCTGGGCGTCCTGCTGGTGGCAGCTGTCCTGACGCTGATTCCCTCCGCGCTGCGGACGCCCGGACTCTACCGGAACCGTGATGTATGGGATGTTTTCGGCGAATTCGGGATAGCGTTCCTGGCATTGCCGGTGGCGCTCATCGCTTTGGTGGCCGCAAACCGGTGGGGTAGTGGGCGTGACTTCGCGAGCGGCTGCGTCGTCGGCCTGTCCGTGATGTCGCTGGCGGAACTCGGTTGGACCCGCGAGATCATTCATGAGCCACGCCGTGCAGGCTGGTGGATGATTATGATAGGGGCTGCGGTTTCCATGACCGTCGTTCTCGCCTGGCGAGGCTGGACGGCTGGCTGGAGCTCCGGACGCTGGACGGCCTTTGCCACGTTGGCGGTCGGGCTGGGCGTCGTCCTGTTCATCCCAGCCAATCCCCTCTGGAAGGCCTACGTCCTTTCCGACCAGCGGAGTCTGATCGGAACGCTCGTCATCGGAGGGATGCTGCTTCTTGCCAGTCTGCTGGCGCCGTCCGGAGGCGCGACATTTCTCATCGCGGCGGTGGCGGCCGGTGTCTGCGCACTCGAGATGTTCCAGCCGAGACTCATGATCTATGTGGTGGACAGCTTCGCCGTGGTGATCGGGCTGGTGGCACTCGGCCTGCTCTGTGATCGCCGGTCGGACCGTTTCTTCCTGTTCGCAGCGAGGGCCACCGTTGCGGTGGCGCTGCTGCGGCTCAAGGCGCCGTCGTTCATGATCCCAATTTCGCCGCGTCTTCTCGCGCCCCTTGGCGGAACCAACCTGAACCTGCCCGATGTTCATCTAGCCGCGTTCGCGGCGATCGCGGTACTTGCGCTGTTCGGCGCCCGTGCCCGCGGCCCGATGCTGCCGATGCCGGGGCCGTGGCAACCGCCGCCTTCCGCGTTCCCGCCGTACCGGGTCAACGGGCCGTACGGCTGATCCTCTACGGCCCGCGGACCCCGGCCCGGCTATCGGTAGCGCCCCGGTTATCGGCGGCGCAATCCCGACAGCAGTTCCCGTACCAGCGCCTCTGTCTCGGCCTGAGCCTTCAGACCGCTTCGCGGTGGCGCGATCACCCGGTACGTCTCGCCGATCACGGCTTCCAGCGCCTTGCGGTCGCGCCGGGCGGCAACCGTACGCAACAGGTCTCGCCACAGGACCTCGGCCGTCGGTACGGCGCGCAGGCCGGTCCGGCATGCCGCAACGGCGGTCACGGTATCGCCATAGCCGAGCGTGAGTTGGGCAAGCCGGTGGGCAACATCCACAACCGTGGTCGCTATGGACGTTCTGATCGGGCTCGAGGCCAGCCAGTCGTAGCGGTGATCGGGTAGGTTCGTCCACAGCGGCCCGGTGACCAGTCGTAACGCGGTGATGAGGTCCTCTTCGGCATCGGTGTTGGCATCGGTGTTGACATCCGGCCACCCGGACCGGTGGGTGTAGGCGATGAACAGGTCCCAGTCACACCGGACATCGTCCGCGAGCCGCCAGCATCCGTCGTCGCTGATGGTGATGCGCGGACCGCCGCCGCTGGCTGGCCCGAGCCAGGCGCGGGCGTCGTCGAGTGCCGCCGCCACCACCTCGCCGGACGCTCCGTGTGGCCAGATCGCCGTCTTGAGGTCGCTGGTGGGTATCCCGTTGCGATGCAGGGCGAGATAGACCACCAATTCGGTCAACAGGTCCCTGCGATCGGGCGCCAACGGACCGGGAGCGTCGATGGTGATGGTCCCCAGAACGCGGATCTCGGCGTCGTTCGGCCGGTACAGGTCCACTGTCACCAGCGGTGGCGTTTCTGCCGCGCGGGGCTGGGCTTCTTTGCGTGGGGGTTCTTCGCGCGGGAGTGGCTCGCGCTGGGTTTCTTCGCGTGGAGATTCCTCGCCGGGGGGAGGTACCGGCGGTGGGCGCCGGGCCGCAGCCTCCCTCGGGGAGAGGCCCGGTACGGCGGTAGCCGGCAGTGCTGTGGCCAGCGGCGCCGCAGGCGGCAGCACCATCGGGGGAGCTTCAGCGCGTGCGGCGGGCGCTGCCCGGACCGGAAAGGAACGCGGCGGCGGGAGCGCTGGCAGCCCTCCGGTCGGGATCGTCTGGGACCCCGCGGACCCCGCGGGCCGGACACCGAGCGGATGTGATGGGCTCGCCGCTACCGGCCGCTCACCGGGGGGCAGCGGGGGCATCGGGGGCCTGGGCCGTGGGGCCGTGAGTGGCGCGCGTGGCGGTGGCGGAGGTGGGGGAGGTAGCGGTGGGATGGGCGGTACCGCTGGATGTCTGCGACCGTCGGGCGCTCGACGAGACACGGCCGGCAGCTCGGGGACCGGCGGGCTCACTCGCGGCGGAATGTCTGGAACCCACGGGACGGGCGCCGGTACTCCTCCCTGAGCAGGAGCAGGAGCCAGCGCGACGGCTGCTGAATCCCGGACCGTAAACCTGACCATCTCGGTGCCCGGCCGGCCCGCACCCAGCGCGTTCGTCGCAGAGATCCACGCCTGGGTCTGGCCCGAGGCGTCCGTCTGGCCCGGACCCGCTGGCAGCGCGGGTGGCGTGGGGCTTCGGGTTGTCCAGGTCGCTGGATCGGCGTCGGTCCCCCGGAACATCTCAACGATGGCCGAGTACTCGTCCGCCGGCAGCGTCAGAGCGTTGACGTCGAACCCGAGAACGCCGAGGGACAGCCTGCCATCGGTGCTGACCGTGAAGCGCCAGCGAGCAGCACTTGTGTCGCCTACCGTGATCACACCGACACCCCGGGTGCGTCCTGTGGCGAGGACCGACAGCCGCGCGACCTCGTCGTCGGATGGAGGCGCAGCGAGCACCAGCAGGTCCGGCGCCCACAGCGCCTGGGTCCGCGCAGCCTGCCGGCCTCGCAGCGCAGCGCCGAAGGTGGTGTTCGGATCGTTCTCATCGCCGGCCGTGGTGGCGCGTCGTGACTCACGATCAGTTAGTTCGTTCAGAACCTCGCCGAGGCTGGTACCGGTCCGCAACCGGTTCGGGGCGATCGGCGTGGGGTCGCCGGGAAAACCGATCATGTGGACGCGCAGCTCATCCGACCACAGGTTCGTGGCAAGTTCCACCGCGATGGACACGGCTACCTTGCGGGCCACGGCCACATCCCCGCCCAGGCTGATGATTCCCGGGGCACCCTCGACGTCTACGAGAATCTGGGAGCCATCGTCATCTGTGCCGACCGTGGTGAGGCCCGGGTACGGGGCGGGTGTGCTCGCCGGAATCCCGGCACCGACACCGGTGGGCAGGCCGTCGGGTGTGTCGGCGATCCGGTCGATGAGCCAGTGACCCGGCGCCTGGCCAACCCGCCATGGTGCCGGCGGCTCGTCGGCTTCGGCTGGCGCGATGTGAAGCAGCAGTGTGGAGTCGGTGAGAGTGGCCGCGTAGACCGACGGCAGGGTGCGGCCGGCCGTGGTCAGCTTCGCGGAAAGTACCCGTAACGCCTGGTCGACAAACCGGGCCGCCCCGACATCTGCGGCAAGGCGGAGGGCGGTCTCGATGTTCTCGATCGGATCATCCGTGCTGGCCCTTGTTCGCCGCCCGGCCAGGGCTACCACCACTCCCGCCGCCAGCAGCGCGGACCCGGCGACGCCCCGCAAGGGCGTGACGGCGCTCGCGGCAGCGACGATCGCGCTATCGACGTTCGTGGCCGCCGCCATGACGCCGTCCCCGACCGGCCGGTCACCGGCCGTGCCACGAGCCTCAGGCCGCACAGCCTCAGGCCGCACAGCCTCGGGCCGAACAGCCGAAGCCGTGATGGCGGGATGCAGCCCGGGCGCGTCCGCGCCGGGTGTGAGCAGGATGGCGGTGCCGGAGAACAACAGGGTGGCGGCGACGAGACGGTGTGCCAGCGTCTGCGAACCGCCGCCGAGTGGGATCCGTGGCGGGCGGTCGCAGCCTCGCCGTCCGGACCGCCACTCGGCGATGACGCAGATGACGAAGTGCGCCCACGCCAGCCACACCACGCCCGACAGGATCACCATCAGGGTCGCCTGGTCGATCCTGTTCGCAGGAGCCCAGGCAGGAGCCCACACCCCGGGAATCGGTAAACCGACCAGCAGCACCAGCATGGCTGGCACACCAATTATGATCACGGTGAGGAGAGTGACCGCCCGCACGGCGCGCAGCCGTTCCCGCCGCGGGACGAGCGGGTGAGCAGCCCGCGTCGCCGGCCGTGCATGCCGGCGGCCGGATGGTCCGGCATGGTCGCGGCGGGACGGCGTCACGGTTCCCATCGTCTTCCCCCCGGGTTCGGGCCGACCAGACTTTCATCCGGGCTGTGGATAAACGTCGTCACTGTTGACACGTTCGTCATCGCTGGACGTCGTTTTCAGGCGCGCCGTACCTGGGTCGGCGGGTACGGCTCGGTGTGGGCGACGGGCGCAGCAGCCTCGCCGAGGAGCCGGATAGTTGCCGAACGACATGTTGATCTATCGTCGGAGCGGACACCAGGCCTCCTTCTGGCCGCGCTGGCAGATGCGATAAAACAGTAGATTCATACAAAAACGTTCGTAACCGTATCAACGGGACGCGCTCTGTGAGATGCTTGCCGCAGCGAACCTGTTACGGAGTGGATCCGCTGGCGCAGGATGTAGCACGATATGTGGCTATCTGATGGAGTGCGGTACCACGACACTGTGGCACGCAAAGTGCTTGTTACGCCACTCTTGGCAGAAATGAAGCACCGGTGGTGACTTGATGACCACCGGACGAGATCCGCTGCGGGACGGAACGACCCTGCACCAGACGATCCGCCGCGCTGTGACAGCGCACGCCGAAGCCTGCCCACTCCGCCAACGCCAGCCCACCTACCTGAAAGAGGCCGGAGACGATGCCCAATCTCAACGTCACCTACACCGAGATGGACGACGCCAGTACCAGACTCCGCAACGGCAAGACCGACATCGAGACGCATCTGAACGCCTTGAAGAAGACGGTCGACGCGCTGGTCGCGGGCGGCTATGTCACCGACCAGTCGAGCGTGCAGTTCCAGGACTCCTACGACAGATTTAACACCGGTGTCACCAACACGCTGGGCGGCCTGGACGGTATGGCCGGGTACCTCACGAAGGCCGCGGAGGCATTCCGTACCGCCGACACCCAGCTCGCGAACTCGCTTCGGGGGCAGGGTTAGCAGGCCGGGCTCCACCACGGCCGCCGATTACGAGGCTTCGCGTGTACAGGCCTGCACATAACGGAGGTGGGTTTCGATGACTGCTGACCGCCTGTCGGTCGATCTTCCGGGTCTGGACTCTCTCGCGCGCAATCTGGAATCGATCCGATCGACGATGAACGCGACCCGTTCGACGCTCGACCACTATCGGGGCCAGCTGGGCTCGGCCGAAATCGAGAACGCACTCAGCGATTTCGAGCACGACTGGAGCGACGGGCGCAAGAAGATCGATGACAATGCGAGCAAGCTGGCGACGATGGCGTCGGAATCCGTGCGGGCACTGCGCCAGGTCGACACCGACCTGGCTACCAACCTGAACCGGGCGTCACAACCCACGGATGAGGGGGTGGCGGGGATCTGAGTAACCACACCGCAGCCAGCTGGCCGGCAACCGCCGGGTTCTCGATCACCATTCCGGACACCTGGTTCGAGGTGGACCTGAACCCGGTGACCCGCCGGGCATCCATCGACGCGTTGGTCCGCGAGCGCACGCGCGGTGTCCCCGAACTCGCCGGGCACTGCGCGGCGATCTCCCGCATACTGCGCCATGCGGCCAGCGACGCCGCTGCTGGTGGCGCACTGTTCTGCGGGGTCATGGCTGAGGCGGTTGAAGGCACGGGCCTGTCCGCCGGAGTGACCGTCTCGGTGCTTGCCGCGCCCGGCGGCGACCGCACGGATGGCGACCGCACGGATGGCGACCGGATCGCTGGCGTCACCTCGGGCGCGATTATGGCCACGCTGACGGAGAAGGTCGCCCGATCACCGGATGACACCTGGACCACGGTGGCACTCGTCGATCTTCCGCAGGCCGGGCAGGCCGCTCGTGCCTACGGTGTCGAGGACCTCACATTGCCTGATCGGGCCGGTTGGATCAGGACGACGACAATGCAGACCTTTGTCCCCATCCCACAGTCGGGCCAGGTCGCCCTGGTCGCCTGCTCCAGCCCGAACATGGTGCTTGTGGACGCGTTGCACGACCTGTTCGATGCGGTGACCTCAACCTTCCGATTCGTCAACCTTCCGATTCGTCCGTGACGGCGGCCAGCTCGCGGCATCCTGCTGACAGCACAGTTGGTCAGTTGGTCGGCTGTTCAGGTGGCGGGGTCGTCCGGGTTATGGCCGGCGTGCGGCCCGTACGGCGATGCCGGCGGTGAGAACGCCGAGCCCGGTGAGGATGCTGGCGGCCGGCAGGGTCAACGCGAGGACGACACAGCCAGCGCCGCCGACCAGCGCGAGCGGGCGTAGCCAGCGTCGTTGTGGGCCGTCCAGGGTGAAGGCGCTGGCGTTGGCGACCGCGTAATAGACGAGGATCGCGAAGCTCGAGAATCCGATTGCTCCCCGGACATCGGACACGGTGACGATGACGATGACCGCGCCACCGAGCAGCAGTTCAGCCCGGTGTGGAACGCCGTGGGTTGGATGCACCGCGGCGAGCCAGCCGGGCAGATCCCGTTCGCGCGCCATTGCCAGGGTGGTGCGTCCGACCCCGGCAAGGAGCGACAACAGCACCCCGAGACTCGCCACCACCCCGCCCACGCGGACCGCGGGAGTCAGGGAGTGGAGCCTGCCGGCGCTGACCGCGACGGCGAGTGGGTCAACGGCGGCCGCCAGCCGGTCGGGGCCGACGGCCAGCAGGGCGGACAGCCCGACAAGGAGGTAGACGCCGACCGTGAGCCCGAGCGCGGCAGGGATCGCCTTCGGGATCGTCCGCGTGGGGTCGCGGACCTCCTCGCCCAAAGTGGCGATCCGAGCGTATCCGGCGAACGCGAAGAACAGCAGTGCCGCGGCCTGCAGGACAGCGTGGACAGCGCCCGGCCCGCTGCCTGGCCAGATCGGGCTCAGCCGATCGGCGTCCGCTGTGCCACCGGCCAGGCATGCGACCACCACGAGGGTCAACGCGATCAGGGTCAGCGCGACCAGTAGTCGGGTCAGCAGGGCGGTCTTGGCGATCCCGAAGTAGTTGACCACGGTCAACAACACCGCGGCGGCGACCGCGACCGGGCGGGGATGCTGCGGCCAGGCGTAGGCCCCGATGGTCAGGGCCATGGCGGCGCAGCTAGCGGTCTTGCCGACCACGAATCCCCAGCCGGCGAGATAGCCCCACACGGCGCCGAGGCGGCGGCGCCCGTACACGTACGTGCCACCGGACTCGGGGTAGCGGGCTGCCAGCTGGGCCGACGACGTCGCGTTGCAGTAGGCGATCACCGCGGCGATCGCGAGACCGATGAGGAGGCCGGCTCCCGCGGCGCCCGCTGCCGGTCCGAAGGCCGCGAACACACCCGCGCCGATCATCGATCCAAGGCCGATGATCACCGCATCACCCGGGCCAAGGTGCCGTTGGAGCGAGCCGGCCGGCTCCGCGTCAGTCATGAGCCATCGCCTTCCTGGGACGCCCGCAGGTGTGGCCTGCCGGCGAACGCTATCCAGGCGTGGAGAAGGCGACCTGGATGGGCGTTGTCCTGCCCCGGAGTACGAACAGCCCGCGACCGACGGGCATGGCGGCGGAATTGCCGCGGGACAGCCGTATTCCGAAGAGATCTCCCTCACTGGGCGTGCCCGGCGCAAGGATTACCCCGCTTCGTGACCGACGAGCATCAACCATGAACCCTCGGTACTGGCCGGTCAGGTCCGCGGTCGTACCGGCCGCGATGAACGCGTGACTGTCGTCGCGGGCGGTTCGCAGGAATTCGGTCATACGGTCGGCCAGGGGTGCGTTTGCCAGCAGCTCCGCGTCATCCATGACGACAACCAGGCCGCCCGAGCCCCCGACGCAGGCGCAGGCGGCATCGATGTCGCTGGCCGTCGCCTCCGTACCGAGTACGTCGATCACCTGTGGACGGCCCGCGAGCGCCGACAGCGGTGAGCGCCGAGGGGTCAGCACTAGCAGCCGGGCGCCGCCGGCCAGCAGCGATTCCGCCATCGTCAGCAGCGCGGAGCTCCGGCCGGAGCGCGCCGGGCCGGCGACGACGAAACCAGGTCCGTCGGCGGCGAGATCGATATCGATGGGGGCGAGTTCATCGCCGCCGGCGCCGATCAGCGCGACAAGCGATGCCAATGGCCCTGATCCGTCGGTCGGGGACGGTGATCGTCGTCCCGGGCGCAACGCCTCGGTCTCGGCGACGGTGACGCGCCCGGGGAGCACGTCGATGCGAAACGGCCGTCGGTAGTCGGTTCGGGCGCCGGTGGCTGGTCCCGGTGGCACTCCGTCACGAGTCGCTGCGGCCATGGAGATTTCCTGCAACGCTGTGACCTGCGCACGGCCGGACGGATCCTCGGTGAGCAGCGCGATCTGGGTTTCTACGGAGGTCTCCGCCTGAAATCCACGCCCCGGCGGTAACGTGTCG
Source organism: Protofrankia sp. Cas8 (assembly GCF_963555845.1). NCBI lineage: Bacteria > Bacillati > Actinomycetota > Actinomycetes > Frankiales > Frankiaceae > Protofrankia > Protofrankia sp. Cas8. Next base: position 26,291 of record NZ_CAUVXI010000055.1, read on the forward strand.
GGCACCGTGCCCGAGGCGAGGCCCACCATCGCGTAGTCGGACCGGTCCGCCATCCGTAGCACGAACCGGTTCTCGATCGTCCCGCTGAACCGTCCGGACGCGCTGCGTCGATCACCGGTCATGACGACCCGCAGGCCGACCGATGGTCCTTCCCGTAGCAGCCGGGTCAGCAGGTCCACGAGTGCTCCGCCGTCGACGTCCTCGAAGGATGCCAGGAAGCTCTCGAAGCGGTCGATCAGCAGGACCAGGTACGGCAGCGGGCGGTCGCGGTCGACGGCTCGTTGCTCGGCGAGGTCGGCGTACCCGCGGGCGGCAAAGCTCTCCTGCCGTTCGACGATCTCGGCGATGAGCCGGGCGAAGAGCCGTTGAACCCGCTCGGGAGAGTCCCGGCTGACCACGGCCCCGGTGTGCGGCAAGGACGTCAGGGGCGCAAGGGCGTTGTTCCCGCAGTCCAGCGCGTAGAGATGAACGTCGGCGGACGATATGGTGGCCGCCGTCGATCCGGCCAGGGTACGCAGGGCTGTTGATCGTCCTGACCGCGGTGAGCCGACGAAGAGCAGATGACCCCCGTTCTCGATGTCAATCGTGAAAGGACGTTGGGCCTGGCGGTCGCAATGGTCCGCCAGGCCGATCGGGACGGGCGGCAACGCGTGCGGGCCCGCGGGGATGGACCCCGGCAGCGTCCGTAGGGCGAGCCGTTCGGGTAGCGGTGGCAACCACGGACTGTATTGCGATGGGATAGCAAGGGTGACGGCTGCCTCCCGGATCGCTTCGACGAGCACCTTGAGGTCGGTGATCTCATTCTCGGATGATCGTGGCCGGGGCGGTGTCGGCGGCGGTTGGCCCAACGCGGCCCAGGTCAGTTCGGTTACCCACGGTGGGATCAGATAGTCGGTTGTGCCTCCGGAAACAGCGGTGGCCCCGGCCGGTCGACGACCACCGACCCGGCCGGACTGGAACGGGACGAGCGACGCGTGCCCCAGCCGAACGTAGGCACGACCGGGGGTGGCCGGTGAGATGCGCGCGGCGTCCGGCGCGTTGATGACGTCGGAGCTCTCCGCGGTATCGGTGACACGCAGCGCTATCCGTAGGTTCGTGTTCGCCCGGATCTCGGGCGACACCACCCCGCTGGGCCGCTGGGTCGCGAGCAACAGATGGATGCCGAGCGACCGGCCGCGCTGCGCGATGTTGACCAGACCGGTGACGAAGGCGGGCAGTTCACGGGCGAGCGAGGCGAACTCGTCGATCACGAGCAACAACCGGGGCAGCGGGGCAGGGCCGGGGGCCGGGCCGGTCGGTGCGCGACGCGTCTGCGCGGCGACCAGCAGCGCGTAGTCCTCGATGTCCTTTGCTCCCGCATCTTATACACATCTGACGCTGCCGACGATCGCAAAAGTGTAGA
>NZ_CAUVXI010000056.1:0-10552 GCF_963555845.1 Protofrankia sp. Cas8
CACCGAGGTTCTTCACCGGCCCGCAGGTCGACAACCTGCCCGCGGCTGCGACAGCGTTGGTCGTGCCCTACCCGTATCCCCAGCAGAACATCGCGATGCTCTGGCAGGCGCAGGCTGACTTCCGCTTCACCATGCCGGGTTGCTACTGTACGGTTCCCGACCGTTTTGGACGGTCCAGCTTCCACCCGGAGACCGACCCGCTGAACTCGGCCCTCATCGCCGTCGCGACGGGCCAGAGCACCGCGGCGGCGGCCTTGCGACAACCCGGGCTGGCGGCCACCTTCGACCGCTACCATCTGAATACGATCATCCTTGGCCCCAGCGACCACCACGACGAGCTCGTGACCTTGCTGACGGGGCTGGCGGGTGCACCCGGGCGGTACGTCGACGGCGTCGACCTCTGGTTGCTCGACAGTGCCCCGGGCCGGTCGTGACAAGGTACTCACCGAGGCCTACCGGGCCGCGAGGCCTACCGGGCCGCGAGGCCGGGACGGCGTGGTCATGAAACGGAGTTCAGGTGGCGCAGATCAAGGTAGTGGTGGAGCGGGTCGTGACGGCGGCGCCGGCGACGGTCATGGATGTGCTCGGCGACTACAAGGGCAGCCGCGCTGAGGCCTGGCCCGATATGATCACCGACTACGAGGTGGTCGAGGGCGGTACCGGCGCCGGTACCCGGATCCGCTACCAGCTGCACGCGACCCGCCGCCGCGTCCGCACCGTCGAGGCGGTCGTCTCCGCGCCCGTTCCCGGCCGGACGCTCATCGAAGCCGACCAGAACTCCACTCTGCGCACGGAGTGGACCGTCGCGCCCGCCGACGCGGGAACGTCCCGGATATCGGTGGAGACGAGCTGGTCGGGCGCGAGCGGGATCGGCGGCTTCTTCGAGCGGACCTTCGCGCCAATCGGCATCCGCAAGCTGTGGAACGGCGTTCTGGACAACCTCGCGCCTCGGCTGGGCTGACAATCGGGTGACAATCGGCTGACGGAATTCGGTCCGGAGGCGGATGTCGGCCTTCGACGGCTTCGCGAAAAGGCCACCGGATCCCCTGTCGGGGACACGACTACGCGCTGCACAGCCACCGGGTCGGTGTGGTTGACTCAATCCCGCCCGTAGGCGGAGTGTTCCCAGTCTGCATGCCGCGGGTATGGGGGATGGAAACATGACGCGCGAGGATACTCGAGCTGAACACACCGACATACTGGTTGTCGGGTCGGGGTTCGGCGGCGCGGTAACCGCATACCGGTTCGCCGAGGCAGGACGACGCGTCGTCGTGCTTGAGCGGGGAAAGGCGTATCCCCCCGGGTCATTCGCCCGTTCGCCGTCCGACATCGCGGCGAACTTCTGGGACCCGATGCAGGGACGCCACGGTCTTTTCGACATATGGTCGTTCGCCGACTTCGAGGCTGTCGTATCCAGCGGTCTGGGCGGCGGCTCACTCATCTATGCCAACGTGCTGCTCCGCAAGGACGAGAAGTGGTTCATCCGGGATGCGCCCGCGGGCGGGGGGTACGAGAGCTGGCCGATCACCCGGGCCGACCTCGAACCGCACTACGCGGCCGTCGAGACCATGCTGAGCGCCCAGCGGTTCCCGGCCGGGCAACCCGGCTACCAGGCCTCCCGCCGCACCGAGCTACTCACGCTGGCCGGGCGGCGCCTGGGTTACACCGCCGAGCAGCCACCGCTGGCGGTGACGTTCGCATCGGGCGGCACCCCGCCCGTGCCGGGCGCGCCCATCCCGGATCCGAGCTACGGCAACATCCACGGGCGACCGCGAATCACCTGTGTGTTATGCGGCGAGTGCGACCTCGGGTGCAACTCCGGCAGCAAGAACACCCTGGACCACACCTATCTGTCCGCCGCGGCGCACCATGGCGCGGACCTTCGGGTCCACCACGAGGTACGTTCGATCACCCCGCGGGATGGTGGAGGCTACACAGTTGGCTATGTGTTACACACTCCAGGTGATACCGGTGCCCTCGCCGCCATCCCGGAGCGGATAATCACGTGTGACCGCCTGGTCCTCGCCGCCGGAACTCTGGGCACCACCTATCTGCTGCTGCGCAATCGCGCGGCCCTACCCGGGATCTCCCGCATGCTCGGCCGGCGTTTCTCCGGCAACGGTGACCTGCTCGGTTTCGTCCGCGGGGTGCCCGGTGCGTCCCTCGGCAGCGCGCACGCGCCGGTCATCACCACCGCCGTTCGCGTACCCGACCAGGTCGACGACATCGTCAATGGTGACGGCGCCATCCCCGCCATCCCCGCCATCCCCGCCAGCACTGAACGCGGCTGTTACATCGAGGACGCCGGTTATCCCGGTTTCGCGGAATGGCTCATCGAGGCGGCCCAGCTGACCGGCATGGCCGCACGGGCCGTCAGCGCGGGTTACCAGATGATCCGATCGCGCATCGTCGACAACCCGGCGCCCCAGATCGACATGATAATCAGTCGGCTGCTCGGCTCGGGGGCCGCATCCGCCGGTTCGATGCCCCTGCTCGGCATGGGACGTGACGTCCCGACCGGACGCATGTCGGTACACGACGACTACCTGCAGATTGCGGATTATCCCGCTGGCAGCAGGCCGTACTTCGACCGACTGGAACGGATCATGAATGACCTCGCAAAGGAAATGGGCGGTGATTTCCAGCAGAACCCGCTCAGCCTGCTGTCCCGGGTCATCACCGTGCACCCGCTCGGCGGCGCCGGCATGGGCGCGGACATCACCAGCGGGGTGATCGACCAATGGGGCGAGGTGTTCGGCCACCGGGGCCTGTATGTCGCCGACGGCGCCGCCATGCCCGGACCGGTCGGCGCCAATCCATCCCTGACCATCGCGGCCTTCGCCGATCGGCTCGCCGAACACGTCCTGGCCTCCGATCCGGTTCGCGATGCCCACAACGCTTCGGAGGCAGCGCCATGACCGAACCGACGAGCCTTGAATTCACCGAGACGATGAAGGGTTTCATCACTCTGGACGAGACCGACCCGCAGCGTGGCTACGAACAGGGCCGGGCCGAGGCCACCGCACTGCACTTCCGGCTCACCATCCGCACCGGGGACGTCCACGCCTTTGCCGCCGACCCGATGCGGGAGGCGGTCGCCGACGGCTATGTCGACTGCGATGTCCTGGGCGGCCGGGCGCCGGTCGAGGGAGGCGTCTTCAACCTCTTCGTCGGCGATGCACCCGGGCGCAGGCGGATGCTCTACCGGCTGCCGTTCCAGGATGCGGCCGGGCACCCGCTCACGCTCAGCGGTTTCAAGGACGTCCACGACGACCCCGGGTTCGACCTGTGGCGGGACACCTCGACGCTCTACACCCGCATCCTCGCCGGCCATGTCCACACCGACCCTGCGGACCCTGCCGACCATGCCGCCGCCGCTGCCGCCGCCGAAGCGGGTGCGCGGGTCGTCGCCGCCGGCATCATCACGATCCACATCCCGGACTTCCTGCGGCAGCTCACGACGTTTCGGGTATCGGGTTCTGCGCTCGAAGCCACCCGCGGCCTGGAGACGTTCGGCCGGCTGTTTCTCGGGGACCTCTGGAAGGTCTACGGTGCGTTCGTGCCCGCCGGGAACGCCGACACCATCGGGGAGCCGCGGTGACGCAGCCACCGCCCCGGCCCGCCGACGACAGCGAACGCGCGCTCGGGTTCGCCCGTGCCACCATGACCCGATGGCTCTCGCCCTCGCTGCTGTTCGCCACCGCCGTGCGGGTGGGTGTCAGCGCGGTGCTCGGCTCCTATGCCGACAAACGGGAGGAGATGGCGGCGCTACCGGCCGCGCCGCCGGCCGACCTGTCGGACGGCACTGAAGGGCCGGGTTACGCCGAGGTGCCCGACGGTGGCGAGCTGTGGTTCGACTACGTCAGCGACCTCGGGGACGGATTCGACGCGACCTACGCGATGGCCTCGCTGCTGGCCACGCCGAGCCTCGACCTTGCCGGGACGACCACCCCACGCGGCCGGATGCTGGTGATGGGCGGCGACCAGTGCTACCCCACGCCGAGCATCACCGGCTACGAGAACAAGCTGATCGGCCCGTACCGCGCCGCGCTGCCCAGAACGTGCCCGGATCCCGCCGGGGCGCCGCGGCTGTTCGTGCTGCCCGGCAACCACGACTGGTACGACGGGCTCACCGCATTCATGCGGGTCTTCTGCCAGGGTTCGAGCATCGGGGGCTGGCGCACAGAGCAGACCCGCAGCTACTTCGCGGTACAGCTACCGCACCGCTGGTGGCTACTCGGGATCGACATCCAGTTCGACTCCTACATCGACGACCCCCAGCGCCGGTACTTCATCGAGATCGCGGCGCGGATGCGTCCCGGTGACGCGGTCATCCTGTGCTCCGCGAAACCGAGCTGGCTGAGTGCGGCCGACGGGGATGCCGAGGCGTATGCCGTCCTCGACTACTTCGAACGCACGATCATCAGAAAGGTCGGCGCACAGGTGCGGGTGTCCCTGACCGGCGACCGGCACCACTATGCCCGCTACAGCGAATGTGCCCGCGACACCGAGGTCGGCGGCTCCGCCCAGAAGTTCACCGCCGGTGGTGGCGGCGCCTATCTGTCCGCGACCCACCGGCTGCCGCAACGGCTCGTTCTGCCGCCGACGGCGTCGCGGGCACCGGGCAAGAGCGACCCGCCCGCGCACTACGAGCTGGCCAGCAGCACTTTTCCGGACGCGCAGACGTCCCGCCGGCTTGCCGCCGGCATCGTCGGCCTGCCGGCGTTCGCACCAGGTCTGATCGCACTGCTCGGCGGCGTCCACCTGCTGCTGGCGCTGGCGATCGGCGGCGCTGCCGGGACCACCGGGCGAGGGGCCGTGGGCCGCCTCGACGCCATCGCGGCCGGGCTGCGGCACGCCGGCGTCCCAGGCCTGTTCGAGGGTCTGATCAACAGTGTTCCCGGGCTCGCGCTGAGCCTCGGGGTCATGGGTGCCGGCGTCGCGCTGACCAAGGCCGGCCGTACCGCCCGCGGTGGGGTCGCCGGAGTCGCGCACGGGCTCACCCAGCTCGTCCTGGCCGTCGCCGTGATCGCCGGTGCCGTCGCCGTCGCCGGCCCGCTGCCCGGCACGTGGCTGCTGGCCGGGGTGCTACCGCTGGTGGTCGCGGTCGGCGGTCTGGCTGCCACCGAGGTGCTCGCCGCCTACCTCTGGCTGGCCGACCGCATTGCGGGCCTGAACACCAACGAACTGTTCGCCGCGCAGGGGATCGCCGATTACAAGAACTTCCTGCGGCTGCGCATCGGCCCGGACGGACAGTTGACGATCTATCCTGTCGGGGTTCGCGCAGTCCCGAAACGCTGGCGCTTCGCCCCGGACGCCGCGGCCGGCACACCCTGGTTCACCCCGATCGACCGGCCGCTGGAGGCATTCCTCATCGAATCGCCGATCACCATCACCCGAGCCGCTCCTGACCAGCCGCCAGACTGCTTGGGGCCGCCGGGCGCGCGGGAAGGAGCATGATCGCGTGGGCGGCGGGCGGCGCCCGACTAGGCTGGCGGGGTGTCACACCAGCGTCTGGTACTCACGCTCAGCTGCCCCGACCGGCGGGGCATCGTCGCGGCGGTGTCCTCCTTCGTCACCGCGTCCGGCTGCAACATCGTCGAGGCTCAGCAGTACCTGGACCCCGACACCACCCACTTCTTCCTGCGCCTGGCCGCTGACGTCGAGGAGCCACGCGCCAGCCTGAACGATCTACGCGACGCTTTCGGCACGGTCGCCGAAGCCTTCTCGATGGACTGGCAGATCTGGGACGCCGCCGTCCGACCCCGAATAATGATCATGGTCTCACAACACGATCACTGCCTGGCCGACCTGCTGTCACGTCGCCGTGCCGGGACACTGCCCGTCGAGGTTGTCGGCGTCGTGTCCAACCACCGTGCCGCCGAAGAACTGGTCCGCTGGCACGGCGTGCCCTTCCACCATCTGCCGGTCGCAGCACAGACCCGGACCGACCAGGAACAGCGGCTGCTACAGCTGGTCGCCGACGAAAACGTCGATCTTGTTGTGCTCGCGCGTTACATGCAGATCCTGTCTGCCGACGTGTGCAAGGAGCTCGAGGGCCGGATTATCAACATCCACCATTCGTTCCTGCCGAGCTTCAAGGGCGCCCGGCCCTACGCCCAGGCCCACGCACACGGCGTGAAGATCATCGGCGCCACGGCTCACTACGTGACACCGGACCTCGACGAAGGTCCGATCATCGAGCAGGATGTCGCCCGGGTCGACCACGGCTGCGACGTCGACCGGCTCGTTGCCGTGGGCCGCGACATCGAGGCTCAGGTCCTGGCCCGGGCCGTGCGCTGGCACGCCGAGCGCCGGGTGCTCCTCAACGGCGTCCGCACCGTCGTCTTCGCCTGACCAGCCGGTCATCCGACCGTCTGGTGCTCCAGAGGGCGCCGGTCGCCGGTCGCTCTTAGCGATGTGATTCTGGTGCTGCTGCAGTAGCACCAGAATCACATCCTTGAGAGCCGGCCGCGCCAGGGACCAGAACCGAGATCGAGATCATCGGAGCAGGACGGTGGCCCCGTCGCTGAAGGGGCCGTCGTGCAGCTCCAGATGATCAACGGTGACGTCCCGGGGGATGTCGAAGACAAGGGTGCCGCTCGCGGTGTCTCCCTCGGAGAGGTTTCCCCAGATACCCTCGGAAAAGGCGGCCCGCGACAGGAGCTGGCTGGAATCGTGGTCCGCTCCGGCGCTGTCGACAAGCCGTTGCGGAGCCAACGACAGGTTCCGGGTCGAGCTGCCGACGTTGTGCGCGGTGAGCGCAACCAGGCAGTACTGGCCGTCCGGATGCCTGGTGATCAACGTGACCTTCAGCTGATCAACCCCGCACTGCACGCTCGTCACGGTGAACTCAAGCTGCCCGTCCCGGACCGGGACGCCGATCCCCGCCTTCGCGGACGGGGACTGGGACGGGGACGCCGAGCTCGTAGCCGACGAGCTGGGGGCGGCGGACGGCCCCCCGCCCGAGTCGTTGCCGCGCAGGCTCCGCAGGGCCACCCAGCCGACCAGCAACAGGAGCGCGGCGGCCAGGGCCAGCAGCCACCAGCGGCGTGGGCGCGGCGGCGCGGCAGGCGGGTACAAGGGAGGCGGGGCCTGGGCCGCGGACTCGGCGAACCGCGCCGGCTGCCCGAACCGGCCCGGCTGGCCGGACTGGCCGAACTGGCCCGGCTGTGCCGACTGGCCCGGCGGATAGCCGGTCGCGAATGCCGGCGGGCCAAGGCGGGTCGGTGGCACGACAGCGGCCATCCGCTGCGTCCTGCCGAGTATCTGGTCGATCGGCGTGGACGCGTTGACGTCCGCGTTTCCCTCGACCAGCCGCATGAGCAGATCACGCGCGGCCGGCCGGGCCCGCGGATCCTTGGTCAGCGCGATCTCGACCAGCCCGCGCAGCGGCTGGGCGAGGCCGGTCAGATCCGGCGCCGCGTCCACGATCCGCTGCCCCAGACTCGCGTCGGCGGCCGGCCCGAAACGTCCAGGTTCGGTGAACGGGTGGCGGCCCGTGCCCGCATAGCCCACCAGAAGACCCCAGGTAAAGATGTCCGCGGCCGGACCGACCGGATCGTCGAGGATCTGTTCGGGCGCCATCCACCCGCTGGTCCCGAAGATCAACCCCCGGTCGAGGTCATGGCGTACGGTAGCCGCGGGCTTGGCTATCCCGAAGTCGATGACCCGCGGCCCGGACAATGACATGATCACGTTGGCCGGTTTGAGGTCACGGTGGACGATCCCGGCGTGATGGATGGCTGTCAGCGCCGTTGCCACCCCGATCGCGGTACCGGCCAGGGTCGAGGCGGGCAGCGGGCCGTCCTCCATGACCACCCGGTCCAGCCGCCTGCCCTCGATGTACTCGGTGACGAGGTACGGCGGGTAGGCGTCCGGGTCCGCGTCAAGCACCGAAGCCGTGCAGAACGGCGAGACCCGCCGGGCCGCCGCAACCTCATGGCGGAACCGTTCCCGGAAGTCGTGGTCGGCCGCGAGGTCCGGCCGGATCAGCTTGACCGCAACGTGGCGGCCCGCCGTGTCCCGACCGAGATAGACCGTGCCCATGCCGCCGGCGGCGAGGCGACTGTCCAGCACATACCTGCCGACCGATACCGGGTCGTCCGCCTGTAGCGGCTCCAGTGGTTCCGCCGTCGCTCCACCCCCCGCTCGACCTGGCCGTGTCATGCCCGCCGCCGTGCTGGTGCCCGCCTGCTCATAACCCCCCGCTCATAACCACCCGCTCATAACCACCCGCTCACGGCCCGCCCGCCGGTGGTCCGGCCAGCGTGTGGCCCGCCCGTACACGGCTCCCATCGTCACTCATCCCAGGCCCGGTGCGGGCGCAGACTCCCCAACAACCAGCATGCTCTCGAAGGACGGGCGGCGCGGCATACCGGACCGCCCGCCCGCGCGCCGCACCGCGAGCGCCTGGTGGATCTGGGCCTGGCCGGCTTCGAACATCAGCGCGGAGGCGGCCATGTACAGCCGCCATACCCGGGCCCGGGCCTCACCGACCTCGGCCACGGCATCGGCCCAGTGCGCCTCAAGGTTTCCCACCCAGGCGCGCAAGGTCGGACCATAGTGTTCGCGCAGATTCTCGCTGTGCCAGAGCTCGAAACCAGCCGCCTGCATGACACTGACGAGCACACCGATCTCGTGCAGTTCACCGTCGGGGAAGACATACCGCGCGACGAAGTTACGCCCGGCCGGCAGCGGCAGCGGTCCGAGCCGCGGACGGTTACGCGCCTGCCCGGCAGGGTCGCCGGGGAAGGCGATGCCATGGTTGAGCAGCCGGCCCGCAGGCCGCAGCAGGTCGAACAGGTAACGGAAATAGACCGGCAGCATCGCGACGCCGACGTGCTCCACCATCCCGATGGAACTGATCGCATCGAACGGACCGTCGCTGACATCCCGGTAATCCTGTAGCCGGATCTGGATACGGTCGGCGAGACCCGCGTCGGCGATCCGCCGCCGGGCCAGGTCTGCCTGGTTCGGCGAGATGGTGACGCCGACCCCCTCGACTCCGTGGTGCCGCGCGGCGTGAAGCAGCAGACTGCCCCAGCCGCAGCCCACATCGAGCAGACGCATCCCGGCGCGCAGACCCAGCTTGCGACAGACCAGCTCGTGCTTGGCGTCCTGCGCCGCTGCGAGCCCCACGTCGGGCGCCGCCCACAGGCCGCACGAGTACGTCATCGCCGCACCGAGAACCTGCCGATAGAAGGCGTTGGACAGATCGTAGTGATGGGTGATGGCGGCGGCATCCCGCGCCCGGCTGTGGCGGCGGCCCCGCGGCCTCGTCTCGGCCGTGGGTGGTGGTGGGGGCAGGGGGCCCAACAGGCGCAACAACGTCGCCGCCGCGCGCAGCACGGTCGGCGTCACGGCCTGGACCCCAAGGTGGCTCCGCAGGTCGAGGGCGTCGAAAATGTCGCCTTCGACGTCGATCTCTCCGGCCACATACGCTCGCGCGAAACCGAGTTCACCGGGACGGAACAGCACCCGCCGCGTTGCCTCCGGCGTCCGCACCACAACCCTGGTCGGGGTTTCAGGCCCGAGGACCGTCCCGTCCCACAATTCGATCCGTACCGGTGGTTTCGGCCCGACGAGGCCCGTCAGCAAATCGATCACAGCACGGGAGACCGCGGTTGTGCGCACGGCGGACCCCGAAACCGCGGTTGCGGGCACACCCTGGCCCGGGATCGCGGCTGCGGGCAGATCGGCCCTGGCCAAGTCAGTTCCGGACACTGCAGCGTCACCCCGGTTCACTGGCACCTCCGCACCGACCGCATCCGGTGCGGCGGGAACCCATCTCGCCGCGCGCTCGGCTCACCTCCATCATCGCTGTCGGTGACGGTTGCGGCCCGACATCACCCCGTGTCGGGCCGCAACCGTCCTGGGGTCGCGTCCTGGGCTGTGTCAGGTCCTGGGCTGTGTCAGGTCCTGGGCTGTGAGGTCGTAGACCGTCTGCCCACCGACTGTCCTCGCGGTGAAGGTGCTCTGCACCCAGGATGTGATCCCGCTGCTGCCGCGGCCGCCGAAGCCTCCGCCACCGCCGAAACCGCCACCGCCGAAACCGCCGAAACCGCCACCCGAAATGTAGTAATGGATGTTGTGCTGTGCGACGTACTGTTTGAACTCGGCGAGCGTCGGTGCCGGGTCACCGCCGTTGAAGCCACCCATCGCCATAATCGCGGTACCGCTGGCAAGCTCGAGCGATCCGGCCGTCTGGGATCCCGACGTTGCCGCAACCCAGCGGTAGCCCTTCTGGCCGTTCCTCAGCAACTGGACGAGCTCGGAGTTGGCGCTCTCCCCGGCACCGAAACCAGCACCGAAACCGCCGCCGAAGAATTGGCTTCCCCTCGTGCCGGGGAACCCACCACCGCCGGCCGTAGCCGGCCCGGCCGTCGGGATCGCACCCATGTGCGGCGTCGAGGCGGTGTCGAGGGCGTATGCGGCCGACGGCGCTGCCAGCGCGATCGCCACCGCCGTGGCCACACCCGCCACGGCTACGGTGGCCCACGGACGACCAACCAACCGACGACCAACCAACCGACGACCGACCAACCGAGGA
>NZ_CAUVXI010000056.1:10822-25792 GCF_963555845.1 Protofrankia sp. Cas8
CCGACCAGCAGGGCGAGAGCGGCGAGAATCGCGGCGACCAGCACGACGAACCGCAACGCCGGGTACCAGCCGGGGCTGCGGTCCAGCAGCACGAACGCCCACCCGCCGGTGACCCCGACGGCGACCGTCATCAGCGTCCGGGCGACCCGAGAGTTCCGCGCCCGCCACAACGCGGTGCCACCGAAGGCCACGACGCCGGCGATTCCCGGCGCCAGCGCAACCGTGTAGTACGGGTGGATGGTGCCGCTCATATAGCTGAACACGACACCGGTGGCCAGCATCCACACGCCCCACAGCAGCAGGCCGGCGCGGACGCGGTCGGTGCGCGGCGCCGCACGGGTGACCCACAGCCCGCCCAGCAGGACGATCAGTGCGGCCGGCAGCAGCCAGGAGATCTGAGTACCGAACTGGCTGCCGAACATCCGGTGCCAGCCGGTCGGACCGCCGAACATCCCACCGGGACCGGCGCCACCACCGCCGCCTGCGCCACCGAACCGACCACCGGCGGGCGTCCCCTGCAGATACTGGGCGATGCCGGCCGGAAGCTGCCCACCGGCCTGACCGCCGGGGCCGCCAGCCCCGCCGCCGTTTCCACTGCCGCCGAAGATCCGTCCGAGCCCGTTGTAGCCGAAGGTCAGCTCAAGGAAACTGTTGTTGGTCGAGCCGCCGATGAACGGTCGGGCATTCTTCGGCCACAACTCCACGGCCGCCACGAACCAGCCCGCGGCGACCAGCACTCCGCCGACGCCGGCCAGCAGGCCCAGCAACCGCCGGCCGATCGAGGTCGGAGCTGCCACCAGGTACACAAGCCCGAACGCCGGTACCGGCAGGAACGCCTGCATCATCTTGGTCAGGAAGGCGAACCCGACCGCCACGCCCGTCAGGGCGATCCACCGGTAGCTGCCGTCCTCGGTCGCGCGCACCACACAGTAGGCGGCGATGACCAGCAGCAACGTGAGCAGCGCATCGGGGTTGTTAAAGCGGAACATCAACACGGCAACCGGCGTCAGGGCCAGCATGGCGCCGGCAACGAGACCCGCGCGCGGCCCGATCCAACGACGAACCGCAAGATAGAGGATGCCCACGGACGCCACGCCCTCCAGCGCGTCCGGTGCGAGCATGCTCCAGCTGCTGAAGCCGAAGATCCGCCCGGACAGGGCCATGACCCACAATGACGCCGGTGGCTTGTCCACGGTGATGAAGTTCGACGAGTCGAACGACCCGAAGAACAGCGCCTTCCAGCTCTGCGTTCCGGCCTGCACCGCGGCGGCATAGAAGCTGTTTGCGTTGCCGGACGCGCCGAGCCCCCACAGGTAGAGGACCGCGGCCGTGGCCAGCAGAACGAGCAACGCCAGGCGCACCCACCAGGGGTCCGCGGCGTGCCCTCGCAACTGCCGGGGCAGGCGTATCGCGGGCGCGCCCGGCGTCGGACGCGAAGGCCCGTCCGGCGCCTGCGGCGATCCGTCCCCGCGCTGCTCGGGGAGGTCGACGTCGGGCCTGACCGACCCCCAGTCGAGGTCGCCGACGTTCGTGGTCATTGCGTGATCCCCTCGATGTGCCGATCTGGCCGACGTTCCGTTGCCGATGGCGGACGTCCCGGTGCTGGCGGTGCTGGCGGTGCTGGCGTCCTCACGTAAGAGTTACCGCCGACACGACGAAGGTCGCGGGTCTGGCCGAGCCCGTGGCGGAACTACCGCCGGTGGTGCCACCGCCCGAACCGCCCGACTGGTCGTCGCCGGGTACGCCGGCTGACGGAGCGCCACCGGATGCGCCGGCTGACGGAACTGAGCCCCGGAGGTCCGCCATGCACTGTCGGAACGCCTCACGGACCGTCGAATCTGTCATGTCCGGGCGGGGCTGCCCGTTGCTGCCGTCAAGCGTGATGCCCTTGTCCTTCAGGCACGCCTGGAGTTTCTCCAGATCGATCGCAGGCCCGTTGCCGCCCCGGAACCGACCACCGCCTGGGAATCCACCACCGGGCAACCGTCCGCCCGGGAATTCACCACCGGAGAATTGACCGCCTCGGGTCCCGTAACCGGAAAGCCCGTCCGCGGGAGTCGAATCGTTCGCGGCCTGGCTGGTGCCGCCTCCCCCGCCGGCTGCGGCCATGACAGCTGCGCTGGTACCCAGCACGACGGCGAGTACCGCGACTGCGGCAATCAGGCCACCGCGCCGGCTGAGTCCTCGGCCGGCCCGCACAGCGGGCGCCACCGTCGTGGGCCGATCCGCCGACCCGCCTGCCGACCCGCCTGCCGGGTAGAATTCGGGCCGGCCAGAGCCGACCCACCAGGGCGCGTCGGCCTGGGCCGATCCGAGGACATCCACAGACGTGGCCATGGGGACGCTGCGGATGAGCGCGGCCACGTCGGCGACCGACGACGCGGCGCTGACCAGCTGCGGCCGCGCCGCAGCCCCCAGCTCCGGCGGCACATCGACACCCGGCGGGGTGACCAGCACCAGGACGGCGCCGGCGGGCCTGGCCGTGAGCGTCGCCAGCAACTCCCGCTCGTACATCGTGACGACGAGGATCATCTGTAGCGGCGATCGTGGCCGGTGCCCGAACAGGTCCGCACCGGCCGGTTCCGCCGGTTCCGCCGAACCGACTGACAGTTGATCATTTAGTTGATCGTCGAGCCGTTGTCCGAAGGGTGGCTCGGCCGACGGCGTCAGGACGTCATAACCGGGTCCGAGCGCCTGGGCCAGCACGCCCGGGTCGGCGGGGAGACTCGGGCTCACCCACACGTATGTCATGTGCATACCGTGGCGGTCGCGCCTGAGGGGAAGCTTTTGGAATCCTTGGGATGTCCTTGTGGATCGCAGCGACATGCCTGGATCACGGCAGGTGACCGCGCATCGCCCGGGTGGTGGACACCGCAGGCCTGGCAGGTCGAGCCGGCCCACGGGAACGATCTACCGGCAATCGGGTACTATGCCGCCTTAGGGGGGATCATCGCTTTTCAGGAGATTTATTCAGAATGCGCATCCCCCGACATCGTCGATCGTCAGCGGGATCCAGACGACGACTCACTCCTCGCTTAGTAATCTTCGGCCTCATGGCGGGCTTCGTCAGCGTCACGCTGCCATATCTGGCCGTCACGACGTTCACGAAGACGGCAACGGTCGACACCACCGCCACTTATGTACTCGTGGCCAAGCACAGCAACAAGGTCCTCGACATTGCGGGCTTCTCCTCCAGCGACGGCGCCCCGGTGCAGCAGTGGGCCAGAAACGACGGAGGGAACCAACAGTGGCGGCTGACCGGCGCCGGCGGTGGGTACTTCAGGATTGTTAATGTCAACAGCGGGAAGGCGCTCGAAGTCGCCGGCTGGTCCACCGCCAACGGCGCCACCGTACAACAATGGACAAACAACGGCGGCGCCAACCAACAGTGGCAGATCGCCGATGCAAGCTCCGGCACCGTTAAGATCATTAATCGGAACAGCGGGAAGGCGCTCGATGTCGCCCGCTGGTCCACCGCCGACGGCGCCACCGTACAACAATGGACAGACAACGGCGGCGCCAACCAACAGTGGAGCCTGATCGCGGTAGGCTCCACGCCCGCCCCGACGTCAACCACAACCACAAACCCGGCCACCGCAGACCCGGCCACCTCCAGCCCGAGCCCGAGCACGGCTCCGACCACCACCCCGGCCTCGACGCAGTCTGCGGCGACCGGCCCGTACCAATGGCGCAACGCCGAGATCGTCGGCGGCGGCTTTGTCAGCGGACTCATCTTCAACCCGAGTCAACAGGGGCTCGTCTATGCCCGCACCGACATGGGCGGCGCCTACCGCTGGAACCCGTCAACCGGGCGATGGATCCCGCTGACCGACTGGGTGAGCCCGGACGACTGGACGCTGCTGGGTATCGAGAGCATCGCCACCGACCCGGTCGAGCCCAACCGGGTGTATCTGGCCTCAGGAACCTACACCAACGACTGGTCCGGAAACGGCGCGATCCTGCGCTCCACCGACCAGGGTGCGAGCTTTCAGCGGACCAACCTGCCGTTCAAACTCGGCGGCAATGAGGACGGGCGCTCCATGGGCGAGCGCATGACGATCGACCCTAACAAGAATGCCACCCTCTACCTGGGCACCCGCAACAACGGGCTGTGGCGCAGCACCGACTTCGCCGCGACCTGGAGCCAGGTCACCAGCTTCCCGGTCACCGGGCCCACCGGCGGCGTAGGGATCAGCTTTGTCACCTTCGACCCCAACAGCGGCAGCGCGGGCGCCGGCAGCAAGACGATCTATGTAGGCGTGGCCGACACTGGCAAGAGCCTTTACCGCAGCACCGACAGTGGTGCCACCTGGCAGGCGGTCTCCGGAACGCCCACGGGCCAACTGCCCCACCACGGAGTGCTTTCCTCTGACGGCACCCTCTACCTCACCTACGGGAACGGTCCCGGCCCGAACGGAATGACCGCCGGTTCGGTGTGGAAGCTCAACTCCCAAGGCGGCACGTGGACCAACATCACTCCATCAACCGGGAGCTACGGGTTCGCAGGCCTGACCGTCGACCGCGCCAAACCGACCACGGTCGTGGTGACGACGATGGACCGCTGGTGGCCGAGCGACGAGATCTACCGGAGTACCAACGGCGGTACGAGCTGGACAGCTCTGGGCGACAAGGCCGTCCGCGACGCATCCGCCGCACCGTATGTCGGCGCGGCGTCGTTCGGGCACTGGATCGGCGATATCGAGATCGACCCGTTCGACTCCAACCGGGTCATGTATGTGACCGGCAGTGGGATCTGGGGCAGTGACGACCTGACCGCAGCCGACACCGGTGGGGCCACCCACTGGACGGTTCGGGCACAGGGCCTGGAGGAGACGGCCGTACTCGGCCTGATCGCACCACCAGGTGGCGCATCGGTGATCAGCGCACTCGGCGACGTCAGCGGCTTCCGCCACGACGATCTGACGACCACGCCCACGCGCGCAATGGTGAACCCGATCTTCAACAACACCACCGGGATCGACTTCGCCGAGGCCTCGGCAGGCATCGTGGCCCGGGTCGGCACCGGCGGCGCACCCTATGGCGCCTACTCCACCGACGGGGGCTCGTCCTGGGCGCCCTTTGCCAGCACCCCGGGCGGCGACGGCCAGGCCGGCACAGTAGCGGTCGCCGCGGACGGCTCCACCTTCGTGTGGACGCCAAGCGGTAAGGCGCCGTACTACTCCCGTGATCACGGAGCCTCGTGGACGGCCAGCAGCGGTCTACCCAGCGGCGCCATCGTGACCGCGGACAGGGCCAAGGCCAGCACGTTCTACGCGTTGGTGAACGGGAGCCTGTCCATCAGCACCAACAACGGCGCCAGCTTCTCGGCACGTTCGAGCGGGCTGGCCAGCGGCCAGCTGGCGGCGGTGCCGGGGCGCAAAGGCGATCTGTGGATCGCCGGTCACGACTCCGGGCTGTTTCACTCGACCAACGGTGGCACGAGCTTCACGAAGCTTTCCACTGTGGCCGCAGCCCACGGCATCGGCTTCGGCAAGGCCGCATCGGGACACACCTACCCGGCTCTCTACTTCACCGGACGGGCGAACGGCATCCTGGGTGTCTTCCGTTCGGATGACAGCGGGTCGAGCTGGGTGCAGATCAATGACGACCGGCATCAGTTCGGTGGGCTGAGCAGCGTCATCACGGGCGATCCGGACGTCTACGGCCGGGTGTACCTCGGCACGAACGGCCGTGGCGTGCAGTACGGCAGCCCGGGCTGCCGATTCGTCGGACGATCTTTCGAGGTTTGTATGATCATCGGAGCCGATTTGATCGCACAAACCTCGAAAGATCACCAGCCGTGGATCAAAAGATCACCGACTGCAGATAATACGATGTCCTCGGGCCGACATCCCGATGATGATGTTGTTCACGGGGCCGACTCAGACCCGGTGTACAGGGACATTCCGCTGATCACCCACTCTTTACGGTCAGTCGACGACCTGGTGTCAGATGTGTTACATGAGTTAAGTGCGCCAGGACGGGTAGAGCTGTTCCATGGCTCGACACCGGAGGGGTCCGACAGCCCAGCACATGCCGCACGCCAGGCGCTCACGCAACGTCACGCATAGCAGGTCAGACACCCGTCCCGCGACTCGCGCGGCACGGATGACCCGCCCGACCGTTCCGCAGCTGTTGTTCGCCGCGACCGCGGTCGCGGCTGTGCTCGCCATGCCCGCCGATGCACTCACGGCATCGTCCTCGCCGTCAACGGCCTCGCCTTCGACGCCCACACCGTCAACGGCCACACCGTCGAAGCTCGCGCCGACCACCGGCACCGGCACCGCGGTCCAGCCATCCGTCGCGACGCCGGTCGGGCGGCCCAGCCCGTCCACTGATGAGCAGGTCGCGCAGGCGGTGCGGACGAGCCCGCTGCTCGGTGAGGTCCCCCCGGAGCGCATCCGGGTGGTCGACGTCCACGTATCCACGATCGACCCGACCGTCGCGGTCGCCCACGTCGTGCCGGCCGGCGGCGAAACCGACCCCGCGACCGCGCTGCTCACCCACCCGAACGACCGCTGGCGGCTCGTCGAACTGGGCACGGCCGGTGTCGGCTGCGACCAGCTCAGCGTGGCGGTCCAGCACGAACTCGGGTTGATCTGCGAGCTTTCGTAGTCGGCCAGAGTGCGCGCACGTGCAGCCCTTGCTTCTGCGATGCACCTGCGACATGCAGCTTCGCCACCTGGACGGCCGCGGCAACTCCCCGAGGCCGTCCAGGTGGGGCCGTTGCGTCAAATGGCGTATGTCAACGCCGACAGCAGGGCGACAGCCAGAATGATCGTCCCACGTATCGGCAGCTGCCACCGCTCGACCACCGCGCGTCGATCGCTGACCGCGGACAGCGGCCCGGCCACCATCATCAGCATGATCCCGGCCCATACCAACGCGAACAGCGGACGGTTTGCGCGCGTGTCGAAGGCGTAGATGACGATGGATGCGACCAGTGTGACCGCAAAGGCGACCTGCGGCAGGACGAGCACGGACATTTTCGGCTGAAACGCCTTCTCGGTGGTACCGGATGAGCGCGGCCGGTAGCCGAACGCCACCCAGACGAAGGCGATCAGATACAGCGGGGCGATGAACAGTGAGCTCGCAACGGTTCGGGTCGCGCACCCGCGGCCCGCATAGGCAACGATGAATAGCGTTGAACCGAGGAGATAGGGCACGCCGAACAGCAGATAATGCTGTTCAGTCGCGCCGGAGGACACCTGCGTCCGCAGGATGATGGCCAGCGGCGGGCCCACCAAAAAGATCATCTGGACAACGGCCAGCAGCGGGCTGAGGCTGGTGTGCAGATAGTGCGCCCGCTGCCAGCCCCGCAGACCCGGTTTGCGCAACGGGTTGTCGAACAGCAACAGGCGCATGTGGTCCATAGCCCACCGCAGGCGCTGTTTGGCGTAGACGGCCGCGGTCGCCGGTGCCGTCCCTATTGATATCGGCCGGGCGTGGTAGACGCTTGACCAACCACGGGCATGCAGTTCGTACGAGGTCTGCACATCCTCAACCAGATTCCATTCGCTGAATCCACCGACCGACTCGAGCGCGGACCGACGGTAGAGGGCTCCGTTACCGGTGGAGAACGCGCTGTTGTCACGGTCCTTCGCCGGCTGGATGGCCCGGAAAAACATGGAATCAGCATTGTTCAGGACATCCCTGCGGCCCGTGTCGAAACACTGGGCGGTGCAGACGAACCCGACCTCCGGATCACGCAGATAACCGACTATCCGCTCCCCCACGTCCGGCACGACGAGGTGATCGGCGTCCAGGGTCAGGATTGCGTCGCCGTCCGTGCGGGCCAGCGCATGGTTGAGATTACCGGCCTTTCCCGGCGTCCCGTCGACACGGGTGAAGCACGGTATGCCCAGCCGGGCGGCGAGCGCGTCGATTTCCCGCCAGTTCTTCCGGCCGGCGAGGCGACCGTCGTTGAGAACGTAGGTCTGGTGCGGATAGTCGATCGCCAGGGCGAAACGCAGCGTCCGCTCGACCATGGACGCAGGCTCGCCGCACACCGTCACGAACACGTCGAGGCTGCCCGCCGGCGGCCCGGCGCGGCGGACCGCACCCGGCCGCATCCGACCGACCATGACCGCCGTCCAGGCGACGGTCACATAACTGACCAGTTCGGCGCCATAGAAGAAGGAGCCGAACACGCCGGTACCGGCGAGCGTTCCCGCTCGCCATGCCAGGTAGATCGCGCCCAGCACGATGACCAGCACGCCGGTCACCGGTGCCAGCCGTCCGCTGACCGGACCAGCCACCGGGACGTCCCAGCGGCGCCGCGAAGCTCCGTCCGTCGGTACCCGCGGCCGAGGCACCCACGGTGCTAGGCCATCGGGAATCGGCGCGGTGGCGTCGACGGGCGCTACGTCGCGAGCCATACTTGTCACCTTTCGAAAACATTCGCCTATTAGTGCTACGGGGACTGCGGCCGCCGGGCACGCGATCTGACGATCGTCGCGCGCCCTTTGGCCCTCTAGTGCTACGGGGACTGCGGCCGCCGGGCGCGCGATCTGACGATCGTCGCGCGCCCTTTGGCCCTCTAGGTCACTGGTCACACAAGGGCCCGCCGGGCCCAACCGACTAAGGTTTTAATTAATGCGCTTCTCCAAACTGGTCCGGACCGGACTGACGCCAATCGGAGGACGACGGGTTCGCCCCGATGATGGCAGGTGACGAGCGTCAATTCGAACGCATGGTAGCCAGTTGGATACTTTCCGAAAGTTTCGATGCCGGGGCCGACCGGAGTGTGCCCGGTTTTGTCCGGCAATAGAGACATTAGTTCCCGCAACACCGGCCACACGTCGACGGGATTGTTCACCGCTTCAGCAAACGAGCCACGCAGCGCGGGCGGGACGAAATGTCAGGAAATTGACCGATGTGACCACCGCGACAGATGAACACAAGGCGGTTGGCGCGTGACGACGGTCATATGACCAACCGATTACGGCGGCGACCCGCCAAACCTGTGGGATCATGAGAAAGTACCCGCTGTTTTGTCCGTACCGGGACAAAGGGGAAAGCGGACCGGCCGGCTGACAGCCGCGCAATAACGAATTCCCT
Source organism: Protofrankia sp. Cas8 (assembly GCF_963555845.1). Lineage (NCBI taxonomy): Bacteria > Bacillati > Actinomycetota > Actinomycetes > Frankiales > Frankiaceae > Protofrankia > Protofrankia sp. Cas8. The sequence goes on from NZ_CAUVXI010000056.1 coordinate 19,883, forward strand.
CGCGCACCCGGCGACCCCAAGGAAGCACGCACGCTAGGAGTCCGGCGATGAGCAGTACCCGGCCGATCGGGCCGCAGCGGAACGATCCCGGTTTCGACGCGCTGTCGGAAGCCCTGGAGGAGGCGGCCACCGCCGTCCAGCAGCTGGAACCTGCCGCGCGGCAGCACGCCGAGCAGCTCCGTCACGCCGTTGAAGCGCTCCACGGCAGTGCGATCAACGCGATCGCCCGGAAACTGCGCAGCGACCCGCGTGGCCGGGAGATGCTGTTCGAGCTCGCGGACGACCCCATGGTGCACCTGTTGTTCTCGGTGCACGGGATCATCCAGCCCACGCCGGTGACCGAATCGCTGCACGCGCTCGACACGGTTCGGCCCTACCTGCGGGCCCACGGCGGCGACGTGGAACTGATCCGGGTCGACGGGGATACCGCGTTCCTGCGGGTGAGCGGCACCTGCAACAGCCACGCCCTGACCGGCGTTACGCTGCGTGAAGTAGTGAAGGACGCTCTGGTCGGCGGGGTGGCGTCCATCGCGCGGGTGGTGATGCTCGCCGGCGAGCCGCCACCGACGCTGATACCGCTGGGTCCCGTCCGCACCCGCGACGGTGGCTGGGTGGCGGTCGGCACGACCGCGGAGCTGTCCCACCAGCAGATCACCGCACTGCACCTCGAACGGGCCGACGGCGCCGAAGCCGATGTCGTGGTCATAAGCCACGACGGTCAGCTCACCGCCTATCGTGACGCCTGCGCCCATCAGGGACTCCCCGTCAACGTGGCGCAGCTGGACCCGGTCACGGGCACCCTCACCTGCCCACGGCACGGTTTCTGCTACGACGCGCGGTCAGGTACCTGCCTCAACGCGCCGGGCGCCCGGCTGGAACAACTTCCCCTTCGGATCGACAACGGTCAGGTCTGGATCCGCATCGACGGCTGACCGGTACAGGTATGGGCATCTGCCCCGCGCAGCGGCAGCCACCCCACACCGGTGGCTCAGAATTCCAGCGGACGACTCCCGGATGTCCACAGTTCTGCGAAGCGCTGCTCGACGAACTGCGCGAACGTCGAATCAACCGGCACCTCGTAGTGGGTGGTCCGGGACGACGAGTCGCCCAACGGAAACGTCGCAACCAGGGCGCGGGCGTCGCAGCGATAGTACGCAACGGTGGATGCCGCCGCGTAGACCCGGACGGCGATACGTTCCCGATCCGCGGCGGCCAGCCCATCGATAAAGATCCGAAGACGATGCAGATTCTCCCGGACCAGCCCGCAGACATCGTGCAACGTGCCAATCTCCCGACTTCGCTGGACGGCAGCGGGTGACTCAGGGTCCAGCAACATGATCTGCACCAACGCCCCGCGGTCGAGGGCGTGCCGCACCGCGGCGAGGAAGGAGTCCCGCAGGCGATCTTCGAGAAGCTCGATCCACGTGGAGAGGATACGGACGACGTACTCGCTCGCCGCTACCCGCCGGATGAACCCGTCGTGGTCGAAGTGGTCGAGGACGCGTTCCGTCGCCGGCTCAAGCCGGTCACCGGGGCCGTGTGCCAGCCAGTCACGGACCTCGGATTCCTCCGTACCTTCATGATCATTGAATAATGCCAGTGCCTGCCGCCACGACGCGCGTGCCTGTAGGTCATCGTCGCGCCAGTAGTGCAGCCGGCCGCGGCGGGCCAGAGTTCTCGCTTCGTTCAGCATGTCGCCGCGTTCCTGGAAGATGGACAGACAGGCGTCGTAACAGGCGAATGCCTCGGCGTCACGGCCACCTCGGCTGTGGGCGTCACCCAGCAGCAGCAGGGCCTCGGCCCGCAACGGCAGATGCCCCTCCGCCTGGAAGAAGCGCTCGGCAGCACCGAGCAACCCGATGGCGTCGTCGACCCGTCCGGTTCGCAGGAACGCCGATCCCAGGGCCATCCGAGCACGCTCGACGGCCAGCTGGTTGCTGGTCATCTCGCAGTAACCGACCGCAGCCTCCAGGCACGACAGCGACTCGGCGGGACGGTCCGCGGCGAGGTAGGCCCGACCCAGGGTCTCCAGAGCCCGCGCCACACCGAACGTCATACCGAAGTCCCGGCAAAGATCCCTGCTGATGCGCAGATGATCAATTGCCTCGCCTATCCGGCCGTCCTCGATGTCGAGCTCACCCAGGTTGCGACGCGCCGCGGCCTCACCGATCGGCCAGCTCGTCGCGACAAAGAGGGCCAGGCTCGCCTCGAACAGCGTGCGCGCGCCGGCACGGTCCCCCTGCAGTCGGCGAAGCTGCCCGAGATGACGGCGCATATTCGCCTCGGCCTCCCGGCTGCGCTGGCGCAGCGTGGCCGCAAGGGCAGCCTCATGGGTCCGGTGCCAGAACGACCAGTGCGAGCCGATCTCGAGGAAGTCGACGATCGCGGCGCTCAGCAGCCACGTCATCTCATCAAAGCCTTCAGCCCCGGCCTGCTCGACGAGGGCGACAACGCTCTTGCTCTCCCGATCGAACCACTGGATCGGACTGCGCGCAGCGGCCTCGATCACCCCGTCCTCCCCCGGTTGCCACCGGGGCGGCGACCTGCGGGGGACGATGGTGCGGCTACCCGCGTGCAGCCGGCTCGCAGCGTCCTGCGCGCAGGCCAGATACATCTCCAGCACCCGCTCGAGCGCGGCGCAGCGGTCGGCGGGGCAGTCCTCCTGCGCGAGACGCTCACGCGCGAACAACAGCAGCAGGTCGTGAAAGCGGTAGCGGGGCTCATCGCCGTTTCCGGCCCGGCGCTCGATCAGGTGCCCGACCGCCAACTCCTCCAGCAGCTCCGCGGCCTGCTGTACATTCTGATCAAGGAGTGCGGCCGCGGCCAGGGGGCTGACGTCCTCCGTTTCCAGCACGGACAGCAGCCGGAACGCCCGCCTGGTCGCCGCCGGTAGCCCCCGGTAGCTCAGGTCGACGCTGGCCCGCACCTCAAGATCACCGACCCGGAGCACGTTCAAACGCGCAACCTGGAGCTCTTCTCGCAGGGACCGCAGCTTGGCATCGGGCCGCTGCGCGAGGCGCGCACCCGCAATCCGCACCGCCAGTGGCAGAAAGCCACACAGCGCCACGATCGTACGGGCCTCGTCCAGTTCAGCCGCGACCCGCTCGCCGCGTGCCACCTTGGCGAGCAGCGCCACCGCCGGGTCGGAATCGAGGACGTCGAGCACGAAATGGTCGGCATCCAGACTCGAAAGTGCCCGTCGGCTGGTGATAATTACCCCGCAGGATGCCGCCCCCGGGAGCAGCGGGCGCACCTGTTCGGCATCGGTCGCGTTGTCCAGAACGACGAGCAGCCGTTTGCCGTCGAGGGTTGAACGGTACAGCGCCGCCCGCACCTGCGGATCGTCCCCTATGTGCTCGCGTGACACTCCCAGCCCCAGCAGAAACGACACCAGAACCGTCGAAGGTTCGGCCGGCGAGTCCGGTGTGGCCTGCAGGTTCGTATACAGGAAACCGTCGGGAAACCGACCCCGGAGTTGATGGGCGACGTGAATGGCGAGTGCCGTCTTACCGACGCCTGCCTGCCCGGCTATTGCCGAGACGATTACGCCCGCACCGGCGTCCTCCGCTTCGAACAAGGCGAGGAGATCGGCAACCTCCTTCTCCCGACCGGTGAAGTTCCTCGTGCCCGCGGGAAGCTGGGACGGCACGGGATGGCGCGGCACGGCTCCCAGCCGAACCTGTTCAGCCGGCGCGGCCCAACGAAGGGACGGCTCGTCCGCGAGGATCGCCCGTTGCCTTTCCCGCATCGCGGTGGGTTCGATTCCACGATCACGGGATCGGCGCAACGCATCCAGGCAGACGGCGGCGGCGTCCTCCCGGCGACCGTCGCGGTAAAGGGCCAGCGACAGATCAAGCTGAAGGCGTTCGTCGGCCGGGTTCTCGACGAGCAGCCGGCGCAGTATCGGTACAAGCGGCCCGTGCCGACCGGCCGCCAGATATGCGGCGGCCCTTTCCTTTTCCGCATGCAGTCGCAGCTCGCCCAACCGGGCCGCATAACGCTCGACAAAGGGACGCCTCTCAAGATCTGCCAATGGTTCCCCACGCCAGAGCGCCAATGCCTCGTCCACCCGGTCGGCAGCGCTCGCCACGTCCTTGGAATCCCGCAGCCGCCGGGCCTGCTCAACCAGTCTGAGAAAAACCAGTTCGTCGAGCTCGTCCGCCCCGACCTGGAGAACGTACCCGCCGGCGTCCCGCGCCAGGGGCTGGCCGTTGGACTGGCCCAACACCCGCCGAAGACCGAGAATATGCACCCGCAGCCGATGCAGGTGTTCGCGCCGATGCTCTTCGTGCCAACCGCCATCGCCCTGCATGGCGCGGAGGAGATCCCGGTCGGGGATAGGGCGGTTCGCCTCGGACAGGAGAGCCGCGAGCAACAGCCGGCGCTGCGGACCACCGATCGGGACATGCGTGGCGTCGCGCACCATCTCGAGCGATCCAAGAACCCGAAACTCCATGTCATCCTGTCTCGCGAAACAACGCACATCGCCCATTACATGATCACACTACTTAAATACCACCTCCAACCAGTGTGCAACACGAGGCCGTGGCAAGCCGGAGGCAACTGTCGGCCACCGGCACCAGGAGCACCCGCCCCCGTGTCCGACAGGACCCCGGTCAGGACCCGGTCAGGACCTGGTCAGGACCCGGTCGCCGCGGCACAACCCCGCCGGCCCCCGCCGGCCCCCGCCGGCCCCCATCGGCCCCCGTCGGCCCCGTCGTTCACCCAGCTGCCACGTTCGCCGCCCTGACCAGCTGCTGACCAGCGGGTCTTTCAATGGAAACAGACGGGTCGACGTTCCGAGACGGCCCGGCAGGAGGGCAACATGATGACGGTTCACTCCGACTGCGCGATGGTGCCGGAATTCACCTGGGAGCCGGTCACCGCGACAGGAGACCAGTTCGCGCTCCGGGTCGACGACGAGGCGATCGCCCGGATGCGGAAAGACTGGCGTGCGCAGGGTCGGATCACATGCAAGGTCCGAAAGCATCTGATGGTCGTGGAAACCCGCCACGGCGGCCTGCGGGTCGCGCTCGGGTCGACCGGCGACACGCTCGCGGAATTCCAGCAGGGACGCGGGGGAGCCCTCGTCAAACTGACCGGAGACCGCTGGCTGCGTTGGATCATACCTAACCGGCAGGGTTTCGCCCGGGGTTTCGTCGCCCACGCCACCGGCGTGCCACGGATCGACGGGCACAACGTGGTGCTGTTTGCCCGGGATGGGATAGCGATCGTGCTCGGCGGACGCAGGATCCTGGTCGGCCCGTCCGACGGAGCCCCATCACTACATGAATATGATCTTCTGCTGGCTCTCGGCTGGTTCCTCATCCTGGTCGACGGACCAGCCGTCCCGCCACTCAGATGATCGCGGAGCAACCGGGGGGTCGGCTACCGGTCCGTGGCGAACCGGGATGCCAGCGCGGCCGCGATCTCGGCCGCGATCTCCTCCGCGTCGCGGCCGTCGGTATCCACCACATAGTCTGTGCGTCGATACACGCGGTCGCGGGCAGCGAACATCGACTCCAGGACAGCCTGTTGATCGTCGTCCAGCCACGGCCGGCCAGCTCCCCCTCCCACCCGTCCGGCCAGCGTCCGTGGGGTCGCCCGAAGGTAGCCGACCCATCCGGCGGCGGCCAGCAGCGCCATGTCGTGCGGGCGGTCGGCGACACTCGCGGCGACACCCGCGACAAACGGCCCTGGCAGCTCCAGCAGTGTCCGCAGCTGGCGGGACTCATGGTCGTGCAGAGCCGCCGGCCCGGCCGTGGCCAGCTCCCGCGGGCCGGCCTGGGCCTGTTGGGTGAGCAGCACGTCGTTGTCCAGGTACCGGCAGCCCAGCAGCGTCGCCAAAGCTGTACCGACCGTCGACTTACCCGCCCCCATGAGGCCGACAAGGAAGACCCGTCGCCCAGA